>JAZNEH010000238.1:0-3996 GCA_045588515.1 Eubacteriales bacterium | reverse complement strand
CCCGGGGAAAATAAAAATACAAATCCCCCCGAGCCAACCCAACTCGTTGGATTTTGTTTTAGAAGACTTTATAATCCTCTGCCAGAGCAATATCATCGATGATAATATATTGTCCGTAGGTTTCGGGCTCTTCGTGGTTTAAACTGTAATAGAGATATGCAGTGGTAATAACGTCCTCACTGCACAGGGCATCTTTGGTTCCCGCTTGGAGCATATCCTTGATGGGGAAGGCGAGCCAGCCCTTGGCGCCTCGCAACACATCGTGACCGCCAACTTTACCGAAGCAACCGTCATCGTTCATCATAAGGGTTTGCCATTGGGTTTCGCCCATAGGCAGGTAGTAAAACGGAATACCGGCGGGAGATTGGATTCCGTTGAGCGGGCAAGTATGGTTGGACCTGAGGCTTGGCGAACCATTCAGAATATCCGGGCAGACTATATGTTCTTTTCCCCCAGAGTTATTGATGAAAGCGGGATCTGCTACGATTGCTACCGTGAACTGATCACCGTGATCCGGTATATGATGAATAATGCTTCCAAAAAGGTGCTCCTTTTCGATAGTTCCAAAATGGGGCATCATTCCACCTTTAAGCAATGTACGCTGGAAGACGTGGATATTTGTATCAGCGACATATGCCCGGAGGACTATTACTTGAAGCGTTTCCCTTGGGTTCGTTTTTTATAATCGGGATCATAGTTCTTCCGCCAGCGTTTTGCGTTTTTTCCATTTTCCGCTGAGGAAATAGAGCATACTGGGGATGGCGTATCCATAGGGTGCCAGACCATAGCCTAAAACAAAGCCGAAAAAGCCCCAGCCAAAACCGATGCCGAAAAGCCAACTGAGGCCGATCCGCAAGGCTACGCCATCCAGCAATGCTAAAACCATACTGAGTTTGGCGTTGCCGATGCCCTGAATAAAAGCACCGCTTCCCCGCATCACTGCAAAGGCCGGGAACATCCAAAGGATCGCCCGGATGAAGGTGGAAGACAGGGTGTGAACAGCGGGATCATCGGAAAAGAGCATAAAAAGTTGCTTTCCGAAACCGATATAAAGCAATAAGAAGAACACTGTTAGCAGTGCAGAATAGAGCCATGCGTAGTAAACTACGTGTTTGGCTCTTTTTTGTTGGTTGGCACCGATATTCTGGCTAATCATCGGCATGGCCGCATGCTGGATCCCTTGGGAAATTTTATTCACGATATCGTCGATCCGCACGCCAACGCCGAAAGTGGCAGAAGCCACAACGCCAACATCGTTGATCATCGCATTCACAAACAGCATAGAAAGATTGATAAATCCCGATTGGATGGCCATGGGCAGGCCCAGCGCACCGATCATTCCGGCGTATTTGCGATGGATTATGAAACTTTCTTTTTGAAAATCGAAGCCGAATGCTTCCCGACGTTTATAGAGGAATCGAACGGAGAAGAGGAAGGAAACGGCTTGGCCGATGATGGTGGCCCAGGCGGCGCCGGCTACGCCCCAGCCTAAAAAGCCGGTGAACAGAATATCCAGCACCAAATTTACCGCCGAAGCGATTCCGATGAATAGGAAAGGCCGTTTGGAATCGCCCATCCCCCGCAACACGGCAGAAACCATATTATAGCCGGCTGTGAAAATCAATCCGCCGCCGCAGATCAGCAGATAATGGGCAGCCATCTCAAAGGATTCTGCCGGAACGTTCATAATGCGAAGGATCCAGCGATGGGCTGCGATGAAAACGGCTGAAAGAAGGAGCGAGAAGAGCACCAACAGGCTAAAGAGCGTGCCGATCACTTGATTCATTTCCTTGCGTTTTCCGCCGCCCAGCGCCTGAGAGATCAGAACCTGGCCGGCATTGGAAAAACCAAGGCAGACCATTGCCGCAAAATTTACGATCTGGCTGCTTTGAGAAACGGCAGAAAGGCCTGCTGTGCCCACATATTCTCCAACAATAATCATATCGATGGTGCTATAGAGCACCTGCAAAGCGTTAGAGGCCATAAAGGGCAGAGTGAACCAGAATAGTTGCTTAGGGATATTTCCACAGGTGAAATCTTTTGATAATTTTTTAGTTGCCATATTCTTTCAGATCCTCTCCAATAGCAGTATGGATGGCTGCTCGCATTTGCTTTACTTCTTCATAGTTGCTTTTGCCGTATTTTTGCGAAACGGTATTGGTGGCATCAGTGAGCAGGATCACATAGAATTCATGCTCCGGGTCTAAAAATACCGATTGGCCGGTATGGCCGCAATGGCCGTAACTCCCTGCCGGGAAAAGGCCGCCTGCCTGTTCATAGCGGGGCGTTACATAAAGAAAGCCCAAGCCCCGATCCTGGGAGAGGGTGGGGGTATAGTTTTTAAGATAGGGCAAAAAGGTTTCTTTGGAAATCAGGGGCGCTCCTTGCCTCCGCAAAAAGGCTACGTAGCGGGTCATATCCCGGATATTGGAGAAGAGGCCGGCATTTCCGGCTACCCCGCCCAGATATTGGCAGTTATAATCGTTCACAATGCCCCGCTTTTCTTCTTGAGGATTACTGTTCACAATGGAGGCGTTGCGATCAGGCAAAAAGCCGGAATATTCCATCCCCAATGGGGTGGCGATCAATTCCTTGAATAAATGATCCAGCCGCTGGCCGTAGCATTGTTCCAAAATCTTGCCCAGCAGAATAAAGCCGGGGCAACTGTAATCTACCTCTGTGCCAGTGGGATAATCCAAAGGCAGATTTAAAATATAGTCTGCAATATTTTCATAGGTATTGCCCGGCAGGTTCAGGGCTTTATGGCCGCCAATGCCGGAAGTGTGGGTCAGCAACTGTTGAAGGGTGATGTTCTTTTTATCCGCAGGGCAAGTAAAGAAAGAAGATAGCGGATCTCCGGCAGTGAGAAGGCCCTGTTCCATCGCCAATAGGCAAAGGGATGTGGTGGCCACGATTTTGGTAACAGAAGCCATATCAAAAAGAGTGGTTTCATCAATGGGGCCGGTTTCAGAACGGTAGGTTTCATAGAGAACGGTATCGCCCATGCCGATCCGCAACGCAATATTTTTTATGGTGTGAGCGGCGAACAGCCGATCTATGCAAGCATTTAGGTGTTTCATTTTCATTCCCTCCGAGGCAACATTATAACACGAATTCTTTTTCCGTTAAAGACTAAATTTTTTTCGGTATCCATTGGGGGAAAGGCCCCGGCTTTTTTTAAAGGCGTTGCTGAAATAATAGGGATTTTCAAATCCGCAAAGGCGGGCAATGTTTCCGATGGAATCATCGCTGGCGCAAAGAAGCCCTTCCGCTCGTTGCAACCGCATTTGGATCAGATAGTCCATAGGGGTTTGGCCCAGTTGCTTTTTACAACGGTGGATCAACCCGTTGGGCGAAAGGCAAACGGCCTCGGCCGCTTCCCGCAAACAAATTTTACGATGGAGATTTTTTTCGAAAAATGCGGTCAGGCGAGCCATGGCCGGATCTAATTCTGCCGGTTTGAGCAGTTCTTCCAGACGGATCTGATAAAAAATATCCGCTAAAAGCGCATTTTTCAAATCCTGCTCCCCGGGAAGATTATTCAATTGGAGAAGATATTGCAAGGTGGAAAGCAGGCGCCCGGTGTTTTCCAATGGAAGAATCCCGAAGGGCAGGGACTCTTGATCCGGGTTATCATAGCGCACATAATAGAATGAAGCGGGCTCTTTCATCTTTCGATCGAAATAGATCTCTTCCGGGAAACTGATGAATTGATGGGGGCCTGCCTGTTCTCTTTTTCCGGCAATGGTGAATTCAATGGTTCCGCTTTCCAGAAAGATCAGGGCATTTTTGGGCTGATATCCGGCCTGCAGTTTGAATTGATTCAAATGAAGAAAACGGCAATCAAAAAGTTGTTTCATAAAACACTCCGTTGTGATATTTTATATTTTTATTCTAATATATTCTATTTACAAAATCAATATTTTATATAAAATAAAAGTATCTTTAAAATGGAGGGGTTTAGATGAAAACAGAAGTTTTGGTGATCGGCGGCGG
>JAZNEH010000237.1:0-2298 GCA_045588515.1 Eubacteriales bacterium | reverse complement strand
GTGCCAAAGGCCATTCCGGGATCGATTTTCATTACCGTTTCATTGGGCTTGGCTTCATAGTTTTCCCAAAGGGGAACCACCACCAACCGTTCCACGTGGATAGGCTTATAATACTGTTTCCAGCCGCTTTGCCAATCCTCTTCCGGCAGATCGCTCACTGTGATCTCCAAGGTCCCATAGAGCGCCCGTTCCGGCGCATTGCGCAACTCTTCCACCCGGCGTTCGATCTCTTTTAATGTTTCGGCGCCCTGTTCATTATCCGCCACATAAACTTTGATGAACGTTCGATCGCTCCGTTGCTTCAAAAGCGTTTCATCAACATAATCCCAGTGGGGGGTAACCGTATCCAGAAATTCCTGAAAATCCTGCGGGTCGATTACCTCAAAACCGCCCACGCCAACTGCAACCAGCAGATTGCTGACCGCCTCTTGGCCGGTGGAAAGGGTTTCAATGGTCATCTGTTTATAATTCATTGCGTTAAAATCTCCGTTATAATGGTATTAGAAAGATAAAAGCCCCGGTCGTTCAAGCAAAATCGCCCGTTTTCCACCCGGGCAAAATCCCGATAGCGTTCCAGATCCAAGTTTTTCGGCAACGCCTCCAATTCCACGCCTTCCGCCATCCGCAGGCCCAAAAGAATCTTTTCTTCATAAGCCTCTTGCGAATCAATGGGTTCCGGATTGCGTAAAGGCGCAGGCGCTTTCAAAAAGGCCTTGGTATCTTCTTCAAAGGAATAGCGCACCCCATCCAAAAAGGAATGGGCGCCGGGGCCCAGCCCCAAATAATCCGTGCGCCGCCAATAGGCGGAGTTATGGCGGGATTCAAACCCCGGCCGGGCGAAATTGGAAACTTCATAATGGGCCATACCAGCCTCTTTGGCTTTGGCGCAAAGCATCTGATAAAGGGTTTCTTCCAATTCTTCATCCATCGGCATAACGCCCCCCGCATAGAGAGGCGTTCCTTCCTCCCATTGCAGCGCATAAGCCGAAAGATGGGTAATGGGCAACGCCAGAAGCGTTTCCAGCGTTTGTTCAAAAGATTCTGCCGATTGGCCGGGCAAGCCAAACATCACGTCTGCGCTCACATTGGTAAACCCGGCGGCGAAAACCGCCTCCAAAGCGGCCAGCGCCTGTTCCCGGTTATGGAGCCGGCCTAAGGTTTTTAATTCCTCATCCTTTAAAGACTGCACGCCAACGGAAATCCGATTTACCCCCGCCGCTTTCAACGCCGCCAATAAGCCCGGCGTGGTGCTCTCCGGGTTCAGTTCCACTGTGAGTTCTGCGCCCGGCCGCAAACCAAAGGTTTCTTTTGCCGCCCCAATCAAGTTTGCCAAGGGTTCTCCCCCCAGCATAGCCGGGGTCCCCCCGCCGATATAAAGGGTATCCAAAGGACGGGCGATCTCCCGCCCATAATGGCAGATGGCTTGTTGCAAGCCTTGGGCATAACAGGCTTTTTCCTCATCTGTTCCACAGGCAGAATGAAATGCGCAGTAAGCACATTTTCGCTTGCAGAACGGGATATGCAGATATAAAGAAAACATCAATCGGAATCCAGTTTCAGCACCGCCATAAAGGCTTCTTGAGGCACTTCTACGCTCCCCAACTGGCGCATCCGCTTCTTTCCTTCCTTTTGTTTTTCCAAAAGTTTCTTTTTCCGGGTAATATCGCCGCCGTAGCATTTCGCCAAAACGTCTTTCCGCATCGCCTTCACCGTTTCACGGGCGATAATTTTGCCGCCGATGCAGGCCTGAACCGGCACTTCAAATAACTGCCGGGGGATATGCTCCTTGAGTTTTTCCGCCATCCGCCGGGCCCGGGGATAGGCTTTATCGGTGTGCACAATAAAGGAAAGGGCATCCACGATCTCGCCATTAAGCATAATATCCAGTTTCACCAGTTTGCTCTCCCGGTAATCGGCCAATTCATAGTCCAAAGAAGCATAACCCCGGGTGCGGGATTTCAGGGTATCAAAAAAGTCATAAATGATCTCGCCCAAGGGCAGTTCATAATGGATATTCACCCGATCCGCATCGATATAACTCATATTCTTGAAAATGCCCCGCCGATCCTGGCAAAGTTCCATAATATTGCCCACATAATCTTTGGGAGAGATAATATCCGCCTTCACAAACGGTTCTTCCGTTGAAGCGATTTCCGCCGGATCGGGATAGTTGGTGGGGTTATCGATCTCCAAACATTCGCCGTTGGTCTTGGTAACCCGATAGCTAACAGACGGCGCCGTTGTAATAATATCGATCTGGAACTCCCGCTCAATCCGTTCCTGAATAATCTCCATATG
>JAZNEH010000236.1:0-2243 GCA_045588515.1 Eubacteriales bacterium | reverse complement strand
TAGATTTCCTGAGCTTCCTGAAGAACAGGCATCAAAGGACCTTCTTGATCCTTATGCTTGGCAATCACAGCCAACAACTGCTCTTCTTGCTCTTTTGTTCCATTAAAAGGAACAGGGTTTTTGTTGCTCATTTTTTATCCTCCTTCATATTTGAATACTTTTAAAGTATTAAATCAAACATATAAATTTTAACATAAATATAAGATAATTGCTATATTTTTTTAAAAAAATTTATTTTTTTACATTTTCTCTAAAGGTAAGTGCTTTTATTAGGTCTTCCGCAGAATTTTTCGTCAAATCCAACAAATTATCACCGGAGTGCTCACCGATATCCTGCAGATAATGGGCATCAGAATCGTGAATATAGATATAGTTCCGTGCGCCCAAACCCGGCGTTGCTTCAATAAATCCCTCTTGAAGATTGCGGGATAATTCAAATGTTTTAAATCCCATATAATCTCCAACCATACCAAAGTTCCCAACCAGACTTTTGGTTGATTTGTCGATATGGGCCGGAACAGAAACACCACCGTATTTTTCGATTAACAACGGCAGATCGTCAATCGATATTTCGGTTGCATTCAATAAGTATCGCCTGTCTTCACCAATAACCTGATCCTGCGCATCCATCAAAAATTGGTGCCCAAAAATCTCAACATCGTTTTCTATGCCGGGCAGAGCCGGGCGTACCACTTCTTTATCAAACTTTTCAGCTTGTTCTAGGCTGGAAAATAAGCAAAGGACATGGATTTCTTCCGCTGTTTCCAACTCCATAGCCGGCACCACCGTAATCCCGGCTTGTTTGCCAACCTCCATAACCGCCGCCACATTCCCGATCGTGTTATGATCGGCAACGGCAATCATATCCAGTTCACAGATCAAAGCCATATTTACGATGTTATTCGGCGTCATATCAGGGTCCCCGCAAGGCGACAACGCAGAATGAATATGCAAATCGTAACGAACTGTCATTTTTTAAATACCCTGTAATGCCTGATGAACTTTTATGGCGGTTTCATAAGTGGTATATTGAGAGCGGAGCATATGAACATCATTATCCGTCGCTTTTTCTATAATTTGGGGCTCCACTTGAACACCTTCGCTCAGAATAATGCAAGGCAGATCAGCCATTACCGCAACTGCAACCACGTTTTGATTTGTCATAACCGTAATCAAAGCATCCTTATCCCCTGCCCGTCCAATCACCCAAGAGAGCAGATCACAACAATAAGCGCCTTCCACTTCCCGGGAAACTGCAATCTTATTTAAACATTCAAATCCACAAATTTCAGCCAAATCTTTTGTTTTCATTTTCCCATAATATCCTCAAGTTGATTTTTTAGATTGATCAAACAATCCGACATTTTGGCCCTTCCCACCACCACATCTTCCGCAAAGGCATGGCAAGAAGGAGATCCACAGGCAGAACAATCAATTCCGGGTAGCTTTTCCTCAATTTTCTGTGTTTCCTGCATCTTCATCATCGCTTGTAACAAATCGGGCGCAAGTTGCAAAACAGGATCATATTCAATATTAGTGTTCCATAGAAAATCTTCATCTTCCAGAGAATAGTTCTTGATATGATTGCAGGAAACCGGCATATATTTTCGTAATTCCCGTACCTTTGTTTTTGCAACATAGGGATTTTCAATCGTCAGGCATCCGCCCACGCAACCGGAAACGCAAGCTCCCAATTCCACAAAATCCAAATCCCGCAACTTTTCGTCTTCGATCTCTTCCAAAATCTTAATCACAGCTTCCATACCGTCAGCGGCCAGATAGTGATTCTTCAAAAGTGCAGTTGCCTCACCGCCTGTATAGGACCAAGAGATGCCGGTCAATCCACATTCATTTAAGGGTTTCGGCTGAGTGATTTTATTCATTGCCGAAAGCAACGGTTTATAAACATCAGAAATTGCTAAAACGCCATCAATCGAGCAAGAATCAACGCCCAAAGGCTGATGCATTGACGTCACTTTTGCAGGACAAGGCGAAATGAAAAACACCCCGATCTTTTCACTGGGCAGACCTGTTTTTTCAATAGCTTCTCTTCTGGCAATTTCTGCTGCTATTTCCACCGGGGTGCGAACTGGCAACAAATGCGGAATTAATTTCGGGAAGCGCACACGAATCAACCGAACAACCGCCGGACAAGCCGTTGATATCAACGGCTTTTTGACCCCTTCTTTTTCCAAATACTTTCGGGTAAATTCCGAAACCAGTTCTGCCCCGCGGGCAACTTC
>JAZNEH010000235.1:0-5380 GCA_045588515.1 Eubacteriales bacterium | reverse complement strand
GCCCTTTTTTTACAAAAAGAGCCTCAATAGGTGCCCATTAGCACCTTGCGATATAACGGTCGCCCCCGGAGAAGCCTACACAGCCAAGCGGCTTTCAGCCCACAACTCACAGAAGGAATTCACCGATCTGACGTTACTGTTTCACACCAATCAACAGCTCTCTGAAACGAATAGGATCGGATACTAGTTTCTGCTCAAACGCTTTATAAGCAATATTTTATAGAAGATTTTTTAATTTGTCAAGTAATTTTTAAAAGTTCTTCCAAATCGCAAATCCGATAGGGATAGCGACCAAAAAGATCCCGCTCTGCTCCCTGATCTACCGCAAGGATCTGCTTGCTTTTTTCCAAAATCACCACTTTTGTTTTAGGATTATTGGCAAAAAGGGTCATCGCTTTTTTATGGCGGGGATCCGAGATTTTCAATTCCCTTGGAATTTGCAAGGCCGAGGAGCAACATAGTAAATCGCTAACCAATTGCTCCCGCAACCGTTCCGGGTTACAATGATCTTTAAAAAATTCATAAACCGCCAAAGCATAATCACCCAGTTTCATCCCTTCTCCATTCACCGCATTGCCAAACGCATAAAAGAGATGAAAAGGCGTATAACCTTCCTGCAGCAAGTATTCCAGCGTAAATAAAAATCGGCCGCTATTATAAAGGCGATCCAGCGCATCTTCGCAATTCTTTAATGAGCGGAGTTCTTCCGCAGAAAGCCAAGGCGTTGAAAGCACCTCATAGGGAGGCTCCGGCGAAAAGGTGCATGGATATTCCTGCGGGCGTTCCCGCATAGCCGCTCCGTGGAGCAATTTCAAAAAGCCCATCTGCAACATATGCGCACCCAGCCCATAGCCAATATCAAAACTCTTTTCAAAACTTTCGAGATCTTCGCCGGTTAAGCCGGCAATCAGATCGATATGGATATGCATATTTCGAAATCCGATCAACCGGCGGATATTGGCAATCAGTTTTGAGGTATCTGTTTTGCGGTTTACCGCCAATAGCGTATCTTCATTAAAGGATTGCATCCCGATTTCCAATTGAACGGCGCCTACTGGCATTTGAGAAAGCAAGTCCATTGTGCTTTCCTTGAGAATATCACCGGCAATTTCAAAATGGAAACAAACCCCTTGAGGAATGGTGTTTCCGTAGTTTTCCAGAATGAAAGACAAAATAGCATTGGCGTGTTTTTCGCTGGCGTTAAAGGTGCGATCCACAAATTTAACGGTCTGAGTGCCGCTTTGCGCCAACTGCAAAAGATCCCGTTTCACCCCATCCAATTCAAAGAAACGCAAAGGCGAAACCCGGCCGGAAAGGCAAAAGGCGCATCGATAGGGACAGCCCCGGGAAGATTCCATATAGCAAATTCTTCCGTTTAGAGCCCGGAAATATTCCTCGTTAAAAGGTGAAGGCGGCGTTTGGCTGAACTTTCCTTCAGGATTGGAGCAGACTTTCCCGCCTGCACGATAAGTGAGCCCGGGAACTTTTTGAAACTTCATCTCGCCGGCCAAAGCATCCAGATAAAGCGGAAAACAAAACTCCCCTTCTCCGCTTAAAACATCATCAATAAATGGGAATTCTTCTAAAACATTCCGGGCTCGATAGGCCACTTCCGGCCCACCCAGCACAATTCGGCAAGCCAATTGCTTTTTCAACTGCCGGCAAACTTCCAGCGTGGCGTTCATATTCCAGATATAGCAGGAAAAAGAAACCACTTCCGGCTGGGCTTGAAGAATCTTTTTTAAATATGCCTCCAGATCGCTGTTCACTGTGGCATCCAGAACCTCATAGCAGACCTCGCTTTTACAAAAAGAGCGAATCCCGGCCGCCAAGCACCAAGGGGCCGAAGACATATGAATATATTTAGCATTTAAACAACCGATAACGATCTTCAAGCCCATTCTCCTATCCATCTACTTAGAAAAAATCGTACTTTCCATGGGCATCGGACGCACCACTATACAGCAAAACAACGTAATCGGGCTTCACTTCTTTGATGTATTCTTCCATATTCAGTTTTTCGCCCACAAAATAGGTGTAATCCCGCACATCGCAAAGATGCAATTCCGATGTTTGCAAGGCCAAAAACGGCGCAAGGGCACAGGAATAGGAATCCCGGATCATCAAAATCTTTTTCCCTTCCGGGAGTTGATTATTTTTCATAATCTGCAGGCGAAAATCCCCGCCGCTATAAGTAGCATATGGATTTTTAGTATAGTAACCCTTTTCCAAGTGTTCTTCATAAAGCAACGTTTCGGAAAAAGAGCCTTGGCGAGTTTGATTTTTAATGGGTTGCAGTTCTGTGAAATCCGTTTCAAAGGTTGGTGTTATCAATTGAAAATCGTCTACGCCGGAAGTGAAATAGATGCCCAGTTTTTTTCCATAGGAGCCTAAAAACCAATCCTCATAGGTTTCTACTTGAAATTGATTGAGATCGGTTTTTGCAACATCATAGGTGAACCCGTAGGTTTGGTTCAGCGTTTCGCAAAGACTGCGGGCGGCTTCAAAGCCGGAACGGATAGTCCAATGATGGTCGGTTCGATAATAGGAATCGATGTCCATTTTTTCGCCAAAATCCAAATACGGGATCTTGCGGTTCTCTAGAGCCTGCATCAATGCATCATAGTTGGATTTGGTGAAATCCGTTACGTTCGCCGGCAAGCCGCCATAATAAGCTTTAGCGGGCGCCGCCGCATACAAAAACTGTGCGCCGCTTTTCTCTGCAATATTTTTCAAGGTTTCCACTTTTTCTGCCATTGCATCTGCTTCACTTGCAGAAAGTTGGTTCCGATCAGCCACTACTAAGCTTCCGGCATCATTTTTTATAAACTGATTGCCATCCTTTTCAACGAACCGGGTTCCCAGATATTTTTCTTTCAGGGAGTTCAAATTCATCAGTTGGCTATGATAACGCAGATCTTCCGCTGAACTTTTTTCCATCCGGGCGGCAAAAGTTTTAAGGGCTCCGCCATTCCCAGAAGCAATATGCCCATATAATTCTTGAGATGCGGCACGAAGTTCCGCCAGAAAGGGGCGGTTAAAGCCGGCTACCAACAGGACAACAGCCACAATAAATACAAAAATGTTCTGATTGAACTTTTTCACAGTATGCTCCTTTAAAAATTAAAATAAATAAAAGGATTATAAGAATTGCTGACCAGACTGGCAACCGAAAGGATCAGCAAACCGATCAACCCGATCACACTGCCATAACGATACAGCGGATGCTCGCCCCATCTGGACTTCAAACTGCGGAAAATCGGTGTGCTGAGCACAGCGCCAACCAACAGTAACACCGCATTTTGAGCAAAATATCCGCCAAACATTCCATCGGCAAAAGGGTTCCCGTTCAGACCAAACATCGCACCCATATAGTGGACCGCCTTTCCCGGACTTTCAGCCCGGAAAAGAACCCAGCCCAGCACCACAAAAAGCATCGTATAGATCCATTTCAGAGGCGTGATCCAGGGGCCTTTTTTTCGATCCAGACCAGTGAGTTTTTCAAAGGCAATGAGCACAAAATACATCAAACCCCAGGCCACAAAGGTGAAATTGGCGCCATGCCACAGGCCGGTGAGCGACCATACCACGAACAGATTGAAAATCATCCGGCCTTTGGACACTCTACTTCCCCCTAGCGGGAAATAAAGATAATCCCGGAACCAAGCTCCAAGGGACATATGCCAGCGCCGCCAGAATTCGGAAATGGATGTGGAAATATAGGGATAATTGAAGTTTTCCAGAAAGTGGAAACCAAACATCCGGCCCAGGCCGATCGCCATATCGCTATAGCCACAGAAATCAAAAAAGATCTGAAACGTATATGCTAAGGCACCCAACCAAGCAAAAGACACCGAAAGAGTTCCGGTATAATCAAAAGCACCATCCGCTAAAAGGCCAAAACTATTCGCCAGCAAAACTTTCTTTCCCATTCCAATTAGAAAGCGGGCAAAGCCATCAAAGAAATCGTCTGCCGTTTCTTTGCGATTTTTAATCTCATTCGCAACCGTTTCATAACGAACAATGGGCCCGGCAATCAACTGGGGGAAAAAAGCAATATACAATCCTACATATAATAAATTCCGCTGCACATCGCCCTTCTGGCGATAAACGTCGATCACATAGAACATTCCCTGAAAAGTGAAAAAGGAAACGCCGATGGGCAAGGCAATCTGTGGCACCGATAAATCGGCACCTAGCAATCCTTCCAACAAGCCGCCGGCAAATGAGAGATATTTGAAGACAAATAAAATCCCCAGATTGAAGGCCACCGCCAAAGCAATAATGATCTTATGGACCACCCGGCCTTCTCGAAATCGATGAACCAAAAGACCGAACGCCCAGTTCATCACAATCGAAACCAGCATAATCACCACAAATTTCGGCTCGCCCCAGGCATAGAAAAATACACTGCCAAAAAACAGCCAAATATTTTGAAGCATACGGTTCTTGCGGAATATGACATAATAGAAGAACAGCAAAACCGGCAAGAATAAATATAAAAATACCGTGCTGGAAAACAACATCCTGTTTCTCCCCTTTCATTGTTTATCGTGTCTTTCTCAATGGATAAAAAAATCGACTTGATTTTACAAATCGATTTTATGGTTGCTGTGCAAAGTCTCTTTCAGTTCTAATCTTTTTTGAATTTTCAGAAATTAAACGGTTCATTATTTCGCTTTTAAAGTTTTACAACTCGATATTAACATTCGTCTAATTCTGCCACGTAGATTTCTATACCTTTTATATGTATCTTCATCAAGAACATTAGTGTTAAATAGTAATTGAAGCCATCCCTCTGTTTCACTGCATTCTTTAACCGCAATTTCAAATTTAGAAAGCATATCCGCCTTACTTTGACCGTAATTAGCCTCACGAATATTTGCATAAACGCTACTCGAACTCTTGCGAATTTGGAAAGCAGTATTTGAAGGAGCTTTAATATTTTGGAGCAACAACTCAATATCCGTTGCAAGTTGTTCTGAATAAACGAGCAAATAATTCTTCGGCACAATCTCACTTCCTTTTAGGTGATTATACACCAAACCAAAAACAAAATCAACGGCATAGCCGTTGTATATCATCAATTCCGCAAGGAATTGCATATCATCAAGGCGAAGTCTTGTATATCATCATTGCGAAAGAAGTTTTTGATGCACACCTAAAGGTGTGATGAGATACAAGGGCGGCAAAACCGCCCTTGATGATATACAGCCTAACGGCTGATGAGATACCATTGCTTTCGCAATGGATAAAAAACGACTTGTCGAAACAAGTCGTTTTTGGCCCGCCTGAAGGGATTTTGTCTCGGTGCTTCCGCACCTATCGCCTCGCTTTCGCTCGTTGCCCCGCCTAAAAAACAGTCCACCGGACTGTTTTT
>JAZNEH010000234.1:0-5468 GCA_045588515.1 Eubacteriales bacterium | reverse complement strand
GAAGAGGACCATGCATCCGATCAAATAATCATAAAAGAATATATGGACCCGTTCACGGGTAGCAAGAAGAAGTAGGCAATCATAACCACCAGTTTACTGGTGGTTATGATTATTCTCTTCTTTCGTTGCCACCGTAGATGTAAAGGTTACTGCCCTTGGTGATGGGGCCAACGGTCCGTTGCACCTCCAGGCAATGATCCAGATGGGCTTTACGGTCGGCGGGGATTCCCTCAAAGGGCTTCAGGCCGTAGAATTTTTGATAAAATTCTTCCACGGTGCCGGCCATAGCGCCCAAAAGATCGCCCACGTTCTCGCCCTCGGCATAGCGGCGCATCAAAACGCCCTCGCCATAGCAAAGCCGCCAGGTTTCGGCAAAATAATGATCCCAAAGGAACTGGGCGAACCGGACCAGCCGCAGGCTACCGTAGAACTGAACGTTATACTGGCTCCCCTCGGTTACCTCAGCGGCCAGCGTATTGCCCTGCTTGATGGCCTCCAGGATGGCTTCGGTGGTATTCTCCTTAGCAAAGACAATGGTGATCCGCCGGGCAAAGCCTTTTCCTTGGTAAAAATCGTGGTTATGGGAATCACTGCTGCCCACCGGAGCCAAGGTATTCCCCAGCATCATCTGCTCCTGCCACAACGCCACCTGCATATTATTGATGCGATCAGCACTGCCGCCCAACACCTCAAAGGCATCGAACATGTTGCTATCAAACAACAACTGAATAAAATCATCGGAAAGATTGTTGCGGTTGGGGCACCAATAAGGATGGGCATAGATGGCCACACCGCCCACGGCGTGGATCTTTTCGCAGGCCCACTTGGCCATGGCATAGCGGCGGCGGTACTGTTCGGGGATCTCCGGCAATTTTGCCGCGATGGCATCCACCTCCGCCTCGTATTCCTCACGATGATGGATATAATAATTGCAGACACTCTCCGCTCCCCCGGCGTGTACCAGATGCAAGAGGGAGCCGGGGGTATGAATCTCTTCCCCGGTCATCATATGGATTCCCAAGGGGATGTCTTTATAGAGTTCCGCCTGCAACTTCGAAGGATACATCCGATTGTGGTCGGTCAGGGCATAGAAATCAAAGCCCTCTTCCCGATAAGCGGCGGGAATAACGGTGATGCCGTCCCGGCCATCCGAATAATAGGAATGGGAATGGAGATCCCCCTTCAGGGGGCGCAATCCGTAAAGATCCTCGTTAGCAGCGAACAGCTTGATCCTTTCTTCCTTGCCGCCTTTTTCGCAAAAGCGAATGGAATACTCCTGCTCCCGATCAAAGGTGTGTTTAAAGCAAAGGCAACCGTTCTTCAGGTACCATTCGTGATCCAGAGGCACAGGATCGTGGTAATTCAGTTGATCGGCCCAAAGATCCACAACTCCCAATTCATACTCCCGTTCCTCCCGGAAGATCCGGCTGGTATCCCGGGGAAAAACCATCACTTCTGTTTCCTTGCCCACGCAGACCACCGAGGGATAGCAAACAAACTTTGCATTCAGATTACGCATTGTCAAAACCTCCAATTAAAATACTAACTGTATTAATAACATATAACAAGCCGTTCTGCCGATAATGCTGATCAGGGTTTGGCGGAGCCAGAGATGAAGCCCCACCACCACGGCACAGGAAATCAGTTCCGGTGCTCCAAAGGGGCTTTGCAGAAAGGTGATATTTTTCAGGCAGAAGACCACCAGCATTCCCATAATGGCATAGGGCAGATATTTCCCCAGATAAAGGATAAAGGGCGGGGTTTTACGATTGCCGAAAAACCAGAAGGGCAGGAAGCGCAAAAGGATCGTAACCGCTGCCACAACGGCCACCAATAAGATATTATACATCCTCCAGCCCCCTTTCCCCCGCAACAGGGTCAGAAGCAACACAATCAGGATCATAGCGGGGATCAGGAAGTTTTCTGCCCCAAAAATCAACAGGCACAACGCCGAGCCGCCCAATCCGATCCAAGCGGGAAGATGCTTTTTCGTACCCAGCCATTGCTCGGGTAAAACGGTGACAAATAACGCCGTTAGGGCAAAGTCAATACCGGTGGTATCAAAGGGGATCACTGCGCCCAGTAAACTGCCCAATAAACTGCCGGCCACCCAGTAGCATTGATCCAATAACGATACCCAAAAATAATAGCGTGTTGGATTTTGAACGCCCTTTAAACATTCTTTACTGCAAACCAACGAATAGGTTTCATCCGTTAACGCAAAGATCAGATAGGGTTTCACCTTCCCGTTTTTTTGATAGGCATCTACCATCGAAATGCCATAGAAAAGATGCCGGGCATCACCGTCAGAGTAGTGAGAGCCGCCACGATCAAAGAAGCGCCGGTGCTTAAAAGATCGATGGCAACAAACTGCATAGAACCCGCATAAATGCCGGCGCTCATCGCCAAAGCCCAAGGAAAACCAAAGCCTTTGGTTTTTAAAACCACGCCGAAGCCTAATCCCAAAACCAGATATCCGGCCATCACCGGCAACGTAGCAATAAAAGCCCGCCGCAGTTCTTTTCCTTTCATAGCATCCCAACTTTCAAATTTTTCCATATTTTATCATATATTATGGCAAAAAACAAGGGAAGAATAAAGTTTTTGAGGTTTCCAAAGGAACTTTTTTCAAAAAGTTCCTTTGGCGGGGTTTGGGGCGGCGCCCCAATCAAAGTCCCTTGGGGATCTTAGGCTTCCATTCAGTGATGGTGCCGGTTTCCCGGGTTTTGTTCATATCGATGAGCCGTTGGTTTTCGCTGCCCCGGAACAAAAGGGTAATGTTCTTCAGTTCCTTTTTAAAGCGGCCATCCACCAGCACGTCGATGAGGCTCAAAAGCTCGTCGGTGACCTCGCATCGGGGATAGGAACCCTCTTGCCAAAGTTCATCATCCAGCCGAAAGCCGGTGAAACACCAGATATCCTTTTCCGGCAGTTCCCGGCGCACCCGTTTCAAAAACGGCAACAGTGCCCGCTGGTTTTTAGGCTCCATAGGCTCGCCACCCAATAGGGTAAGCCCCCGCACATAGGCCGGCTTCAAGGATTCGATTAACGCATCTTCTGTTGCTTCGGTGAAGGGTTCGCCGTAATTAAAATCCCAGGTTTCTGGCTGAAAACACTCTTCGCAATGATTGGTGCAGCCGGAAACGAACAAGGTGGTTCGCACCCCTTCCCCGTTGGCGATATCGCACTTTTTGATATTACAATAGTTCATTACAGATGCAGCACCCGTTCCTTAATCTCTTGGGTTCTGCCCTGATTCCAATACTGGGTTCCGATATAGCCGCAGGTCCGGCGGGCAACGTTCATCTTGTTTTGATCGGTATTGCCACAGTTGGGGCATTTCCAGATCAGTTTGCCGTCTTCTTCTTCGATCAAAATCTCTCCATCAAATCCACATTCCTGACAGAAATCGGATTTGGTGTTCAGTTCGGCATACATAATGTTATCATAGATAAACTTGATCACTTCCATAACGGCATCCAGATTATTCTGCATATCCGGCACTTCCACATAACTGATGGCGCCGCCGGGAGAAAGGGCCTGGAACTGGGATTCAAAGGCCAGTTTGGTGAAGGCATCCACTTCTTCCGTTACGTGAATATGATAACTATTGGTGATATAGCCCTTATCGTTGATACCGGGCACGATCCCAAACCGTTTCTGCAAACACTTGGAGAACTTATAGGTGGTGGATTCCAAGGGCGTGCCATAAAGGCTGAAATCGATATTATGTTCGGCCTTCCAGCCCTTACAAGCATCATTCATATGCTGCATTACCTGCAAAGCGAAGGGAGTTGCGCTGGGATCGGTATGGCTCTTACCGGTCATATACTTCACGCACTCATAAAGGCCTGCATAGCCCAAAGAGATGGTGGAATAACCGCCAAAGAGCAGTTTATCAATAGGTTCACCCTTTTCCAAGCGGGCCAAAGCACCATACTGCCAAAGGATGGGGGCCGCATCGGAAAGAGTACCCTTCAACCGGTTATGGCGGCAAAGCAACGCCTGATGGCAAAGCTCCAGACGCTCATCAAAGATCTTCCAGAATTTATCAATATTCCCGCCGGAACTCAACGCCACATCCACCAGATTGATGGTAACAACGCCTTGGTTAAAGCGGCCGTAATATTTGGGTTTTCCGTTTTCATCCACATAGGGAGTCAGGAAGGAGCGGCAACCCATACAGGTATAGCAATGGCCGTCGCCATTCTTATCCACTTTCAGTTCCAGCATCTTCTTTTCGGAGATATAATCGGGAACCATTCGGCGGGCGGTGCATTTAGCAGCCAGTTTGGTGAGATAATAATAGGGAGAATCTTCGTGAATATTCTGTTCTTCCAGAACGTAGATCAGTTTGGGGAAAGCGGGCGTTACATAAACGCCGGCCTCGTTCTTCACACCCTGATAACGCTGGAGCAGGGTTTCTTCGATAATGATCGCCAGATCCTTCTTTTCCTGCTCGTTCTGCGCCTCGCCCAAATACATAAACACCGTTACAAAGGGGGCCTGACCGTTAGTGGTCAGAAGGGTAACCACCTGATACTGAATGGTTTGCACACCCCGGCGGATCTCATCCCGCAGGCGGGTTTCCACAATCTTATTGAATTGATCTTCAGAGAGGGCAATCCCGGCCATTTCTTCCCGCAGGGTCGCCGTGATCTTTTCCCGGCTCACCTGAACAAAGGGAGCCAAATGGGTCAAAGAGATGCTCTGGCCGCCATACTGGTTGCTGGCAACCTGGGCAATGATCTGGGTGGCGATATTACAGGCTGTGGAAAAACTATGGGGCCGCTCGATCATAGTGCCGGAAATCACAGTGCCGTTTTGGAGCATATCTTCCAAATTCACCAGATCGCAGTTATGCATATGCTGAGCATAATAATCGGTATCGTGAAAATGGATGATCCCTTGCTCGTGGGCTTCCACGATCTCGGGGGGCAGCAACAAACGGTTGGTGATATCCCGGCTGACCTCGCCCGCCATATAATCCCGTTGCACACTGTTCACAGTGGGGTTCTTATTGGCGTTTTCCTGCTTGGCCTCTTCATTGCAACATTCAATTAGGCTCAGGATCTTTTCATCAGTTGTGTTGGATTGACGCACCAAATTCCGGGTATAGCGATAAGTAATATACCGTTTCGCCACTTCATAAGCGCCGTGGGCCATAATCTGTTTTTCCACCAAGTCCTGAATTTCTTCCACGCCCGGGGCCCGGTTCATCCGAATACAGTTCAATTCCACTGCCTCTGCAATGCGCTTGATCTGCATCGGCGTCATTCTTGCATCTTCCTCAACGGCTTCGTTGGCTTTGGTGATCGCACTAATGATCTTGGTAATATCAAATACCACTTCCGAGCCGTTTCGCTTGATAACTTTCATGGTTCTTTCTCCTTATCTCCATTCTGAAATGGCGATTTTTCTCATTATTAGTTTGCCTCAACATTATACCATATATGGTGGAAAAAGCA
>JAZNEH010000233.1:0-8065 GCA_045588515.1 Eubacteriales bacterium | reverse complement strand
GGATGATGAGTTCTCTGGAACAGGTGGATGAAGCCTTGACGAACATCAATTTCCTAATCGTGGGCGTGGGGCTTTGCATTATCCTGTTAACGGCTTTTACCGGCAGTTACTTTATTAAATCCATTGTGTTGCCGGTGGGCTATATTAATGAAACCGCCAAAGAAATCGCCAAAGGGAATATGACTGCCCGGGTGCCCAACGTGGATAAGAGCGACGAGATCGGCCAACTTTCCCAAACCATCAATATGATGGCGGAAGAACTTTCCCAAACGGAAAAACTGAAGAATGAGTTTATCTCTTCCATCTCCCATGAACTGCGCACGCCGCTAACGGCCATCCGGGGCTGGACCGAAACGATGCTGGCCGCCGGAGAAACGATGGATTCCACCACTCGCCGGGGTGTGGAGATCATTTATAGCGAAACCGAGCGTCTTTCCAAGATGGTGGAAGAACTTTTAGATATGTCCCGGATGCAAAACGGCAGTATGAAACTGAGCGTGGAGCAATGCGATCTGTTGGCGGAATTTGAAGAAACCGTCTTTATGATGAGCGAACGCGCCAAAAGCGAAGAGGTTATCATTGAATACGTGCCCGAGGAAGATAGCATCCCTGCCTTGGTGGATAAAGATCGGGTGAAGCAGGTTTTCTTCAATATTATTGATAACGCCATCAAACATTCCCATCGGGGCGGCCGGATCGAAATCGCCGCCCGGCTGAAGGAAGATAAAGCATTCTTTATCATTCAGGATTATGGCGAAGGCATCAGCCCGGAAGATCTGCCCCATATCAAGGATATGTTTTATAAAGGCCGCTCTCAAAAGCGGGGCAGCGGCATCGGTTTAGGCGTTTCGGATGAAATTATGAAACTGCATAATGGTTCTCTGGAAATTGAGAGTACCCAGAATGTTGGAACAACTGTTACAGTTTGCTTCCCGGTGGAGGCAGAATAGGAGATTTTTAAATGCTGGAATACGGCTTAATCATCGGATTGATCCTTTTTTATTTATATACGGTTACCTGCGTGTTCTTAGCCGTTCAAATCGCAGAACTGAAGGGCAGAAAACGGGCTTGGGGCTGGTTGGCGCTCTTTTTGGGCCTGATCGGCGTGATGATCGTTTGTTGCTTGCCCAACGCCAAAGGGATCACCGGCGAAACCAATCCTTTGAAGGTGTTGCTCCGGAAGGTGATGGGCATATCGCCCTTAGCCACCGGAATTTTGATTGGCGGATTGGTTTTGATCGTGGGCGGGGCCATCGCAGGCGCCCGGATCTCCCTTTATATTGAGAATAAGGCCCATGAAGAAGAACTTTCAGTCGGTCAACAGCAAACCATACTGATGACCCAATCGGTGATCCCGGAACCGGTCCAAGGCGTGTTCAGCACGCGGGGCGGGAGTTTTACAGTAACGAAAACCGGCAACCTCTATGGCTGGGGCGCCATTTCTTTGCTGGCGCCCAATGAAACCGGCGTATTATATCAAAATGTGAAAAAAATCGCTATAGAAGGGGATACTTGCTATCTTTTAACGGCGGATCATACCCTTTATGCCAAGGGCAATAACGCCAATGGGCTGATCTACGGCCAAGAGGCGGCCTGGGTGGATCAATTCGTGGCGTTGGAGCGGGATGTGGCGGATTTCTCCCTTTCGGAAACTGCCGCCGGGATCTTGAAAACCAGCGGTAATCTTTATATGGTGGGCGTTAATCGTTATCAACAACTGGGTCAGGCCCGGGAAAAGGTTAGCGATACAGAAACCCGACTGGCCGGAAATGTGGCGCAGGTTGCGGTTACGGCCCGATCGGTTTGCTATCGGTTGCAGGATGGTTCCGTTTATGCGCTGGGATCCAATGCCTACGGCCAATTCGGGCTGGGCCATCGGGAAGCGCAAGGCGCGCCGGTGAAGATCGCCGATGGCTGCGCCTCCATTGCGATGGGCGATGATTTCATTCTGCTTCTGAAGCAAGACGGAACTGTTTGGAGCGCCGGCAATGATGCCATGGGCCAATTGGGTAGAGTGGCAGAACGGGAGGCTCCGCCCGCTCCGGCGGAAGGGGAACAACCCAAAGAAAATCCCTTGCCGGAAATCAAAAAAGACACCTTTAATCCTGTGGAAGGCTTGCCTGCGGGGATCACCGCCATTCAGGCCGGCGGAAGTAGTGCCTTTGCCTTTTTGAAAGAAACGCTTTATGCTTGGGGCGATAATCGGCTGGGCCAATTGGGCACTCGGGAAAAAGAAACAGATCTACCCGCAGTGGTATATCGGAAAGCCGCTGCTTTAAGTTCCGATGGCAGTGTAACGATGTTGCTTTCTAATGATGGAAAATTGTTGGCCGCCGGCGATCTGCGAAATGGCCGTTTGGGCAATGCAAAAGGCAATAAGTTTCAGGAAATGGCAGATGTGAAAGGCGGTGAAACCTGATGTTGCAAAATCTAGGATGGATCAGTTTCGGGTTCGCCGGCGTATTTTTGATTTTGCTGTTGGTGGCCTTATTGCAACGCTTGCGGAAAAAGAGTTTGAAATCCCGCAAAAAGATCAAAGCGATGCGCCGTTTTTATCTGGTTGGATTGCTGGTTTTTGCGGTGTTGGGCTTGGTGCTTTCTTTGCTGGATCTGGCGGAAGAACGGAAAATCGGATCTTTTGTGGCAGATACTTCGCCGGTGGAAGTCTATCAATCGGCAGTTAAAGCGGATGCCGCCAAGGCCTATTCTTCCCTTCCGGTGGAACTATTTTCGGCTGGGGATAATTATTATATCCGCACCGGGGAAAATGATATTTATGGCTATATTGAAAAGGAAACCACCCAAACCGATGAAAAAGGCAACCCGGTCAAGGTGCTTTCTTATGAAAAGGGCCTATCCTTCCGGGAAACGGTTCAGGTTTCCGGCGAGGGGGATTTTCTGGCGATCCGCTCCGGGAAGGGTGTGCTTCGGCTGAACGGTGCTTATGAATATCTAACCTATGAAAAGGATAACACCACCTTTAAAAATGCAGTTTATAGCCGGGATTGCAGTTATGTGAACGCCAACGAAAATAATCTCTATTATGTGGATCGTGGTGATCTTTATTCTGCCGGCTATAATTCATTGGGTCAGTTAGGCGACGGCACGGAACGGAACCGAATCGAAGGGGTGAAGATCTTGGAAAATGTGGCCTCCGTTTCAGTGAGCGAAACCCACGTTCTGGCGGTGGATATCTATGGCAATCTATATGGATTCGGGGATAACAGCTATTCGGAAATGGGCAACCGCACCACCGCCCAAAGCCTCACGCCCATTAAACTGATGAGCGGCGTGAAGCAGGCCCAGGCCGGCCGCTATTTCAGCATCGTTTTAACGAAAAACGGCGATGTTTTTGTGGCGGGCCGGAATCAGTTGGGCCAGTTGGGCACCGGGGATGGCCGGGAATACGCCAGTTATACCCGGATTCTGGAGGGAATCGATAAAATTGCGGTTCACGCCAATTCCTGCGCCGCTTTAACGGCCTCCGGCGTGCTTTATGTTTGGGGCAGTAACGAGCATCACCAATTCGGCAACGGCGAGGCTGTGATGCAAACGCCTGTTCAGATCGCAACAGATGTTTACGATGTGGCAATGGGCCATAATTCTATGGGGATCATCAAGCATAATCGGGATGTTTATGTGAGCGGAGTGGCACGTCCGGTGAATAATAACGAATATTTTCAGGCCCTTTATCAATTTAATGCCACCGTTCCTCAAGAACACTTATACCGCACGAATGTGGTAATGCCTGCGCCTGCGGTGTAAAAAAATGAAGTTTTTTAAAAAAATGCTTGATTTTAAGATCAATGTGTGTTAGTATATCAAGGTAATAATGATAAATTATCGAAAACGAGGTGAATAGAATGAGAGAAGGAATTCATCCTAATTACGATACTTGCGTAGTAAAGTGTGCTTGCGGTAATACTTTTGAAACCCGTTCTACCAAGAGCGAGATCAAGGTTGAAATCTGCTCCAAGTGCCATCCTTTCTTTACTGGCAAACAGAAACTGGTTGATACCGGCGGACGGGTTGACAGATTTAAGAAGAGATATAATCTGGACAAGTAAGAAAATGAATAAAAAGACCGAAGGAGCCCCTTCGGTCTTTTTTTCCATTGAAACGAGGAAGAACTATGATAAAAGCGATCGTATGGGATTTCAATGGCACGCTGTTGGATGATGTTGGCGCATCGGTTGGGGCTGTGAATCGGATGCTTCAAAGGCGTGGCTTGCCCCTGATATCGGCGGCGTGGTATGCCGATCACCTGGTAATGCCGCTGGAACGGTTTTATGAAAGCGTGGGGGTAGATGTTCGGGCGGAGCCCATTGAAGTGCTTTCGGAAGAATTTCAGCGGGATTGCGCTCAATTTGAACGCCCCATTTTTCCGGAGGCCCGGGAAACTTTGGCTCGGTTTCAGCAAAAAGGGATTCGGCAGATGCTCTTTTCCTCGCTGCATCATCAGGTGTTGATGGAGCAGGCCGAGGAGCGGGGAATTCTTTCCTATTTTGAAAAAATAATGGGCCGGGCCGATCGTTCCCTGGGGGGAAAGGGCGAGGCCATTGCCGCTTACTTAAAAGAAACGGGGCTGGCCCCGGAAGAAACTCTTTTAGTGGGGGATCTTACATCGGATTGGGAGATGGCCCAACGGTTAAGAACTCCCTGCGTTCTGATCCCCAAGGGCCATCAGAGCAGAAGGATTTTAGAGGAGGCCGGCGCCAGAATTGCGGCCGATGCCTCAGAATTGGATCAATATTTGGAGATATGAAGATGAACATTGAAAAGGTTTTGAATGCTTTAAGAAAAAATCGGATGAACGCTTATTATCTGGAATCCGCCGATCAGGTGGTGCCTTTGATTAAAGAATTGCTTCCGGCGGATAGCGTTGTGAGTTGCGGGGGATCTATGAGTTTGAAAGATGCGGGTGTGATGGATCTTTTGCGGAGCGGCTATTATCGCTTTTTGGATCGAGCCCGGGAAGGCATCACCCCGGCAGAAGTAAAAAAAGTTTATCAGGATACCTTTGGGGCGGATGGCTATTTTTGCTCGGCCAATGCCATCACGGAAAACGGAGAACTGGTGAATGCAGATGGCAACAGCAACCGCATTGCCGCCATTGCTTTCGGCCCGGATAAGGTATTTGTAGTGGCCGGGATTAATAAGATCGTTCCCGATGTGGAGGCCGGATTAAAACGGATCAAAACCGTGGCCGCTCCGAAAAACACTCAGCGCCTTTCCTGCAAAACCTATTGCCGGGAAAAAGGGGTTTGCGTGGCTCCGGAAAGCGGATTTGGCGGTTGCCAAAGCCAGGGCCGGATCTGTTGCAATTATCTGGTGAGCGGCCCCCAACGTCAGGCCGGGCGCATCCATGTGATTTTGGTGAATGAATCGTTAGGGTATTAAAATGAAATTCCCCGGATTTCCGAAAGGAAATCCGGGGGATGTTGCTTATAGGTTAGTTTACCCGTTCGTTGCCCCAGAAGAATAAGGCAACGGTGCCGGGGCCGGTATGACTGCCGATGGTGGTGCCGATATTATTAATCAAGGGTTCGCCCTGAATGTTGGGGAACTTGGCTTTCACCAGATCCGCCACTTCTTTTGCATCTTCATAGCAGGCAGAATGGCAAAGATAAACCCGGCCATTATAGTCGCTGCCTCGATGGGCGCTGTTTTCCATAGCGTCAACGATGGCTTTGATCACCGCTTTTTTACCCCGGATCTTTTTGCGGGGAATCAGATGCCCTTCATGGTCCATATTCAGAAGAGGGCAGATGTTCAAAACGGTTCCAAACCAGCCGCTGGCCTTGGAGATCCGCCCGCCCCGCACATAGAACGTCAGGTCGGTGGAGAAGAACCAGTGATGCATTTCTTTTTTATGGGCTTCGCCCCATTCATAAACTTCTTCGATGGTTTTGCCCTCATCCCGCAGATCGGCCAGGGTTTGAACCAGCAAGCCAAAGCCGGAAGAAGCGCCCAAGGAATCGATAATGTAGATCTTGCGATCGGGGAACTCTTCCTGCAGGCTTTCCACAGCGATCCGGCAGGAGTTATAAGCCCCGGAAAGGCCGGAAGATAAGCAAACGTGCAGAATATCCTTGCCTTCTTCTAAAAAAGGGCGGAAGAAGGCGGAGTAATGCTCGGCATTGGGTTGGGAAGTGCGGGTCATGGCGCCTTCCTGCATCTTACGATAAAAATCCTCAAAGGAGATGGATTTTCCCAGATCGTCGGAATAGATGGCGCCATCCATCTCATAATTAAAGCAGAGATAGGGCACTTTAATAGCCTCAAAATGCTCTGCGGAAAGATCGGCGGTGGAGCAGCAACTTAAAATATATTCGCTCATAGGAATTCCTCCATATTATAAAAGTACTATTTTAGTATAGCGGATTTCCATTTTTCCTGCAATAAAACCACCGCCGATTTAATTTACTTTTAATCTTTCGACATTATAAACCCAAACTCACTTGCAAGCCTTTGTCCACTTGCTCCATCGTATCCGGGCTGATATGGCCCATTTTTTCCCGCAGGCGGATTTTATCCAGAGTGCGAACCTGTTCCAGAAGGATCATAGATTTTCGTTGTAACCCGCAGGATTCTTCAATATGGATATGGGTGGGGAGTTTGGTTTTATCCACTTTGCTGGTGATGGCCGCTGCAATCACAGTGGGGCTGTATCGGTTGCCAATATCGTTTTGAACGATCAGAACCGGCCGCAATCCGCCCTGCTCGCTTCCCACAACCGGGGAAAGATCGGCATAATAAATATCTCCTCGTTTAATCATTGGTTATTGTCCTTTCGCCGTTTTCTAAAAATATTATTTCCTTTTTTATTTCCTCTGATACAACATACGCAGAAAAAATTGAAAGGGTGAAAATGGTCGAAAAAACTCTTTACAAATTGAGTTCAGTTTGTTATGATAGGGCGGTACGATATTGGAAAGAAGGTTATGTTCTTGAATACTTTATTATCTGTTTCGGTGGCCCTTTTGGCGGGCCTTTTAATGACCCGGCTTTTTAAACCCCTGAAGTTGCCCTCTGTAACGGCGTATCTGATCGCCGGCGTACTGGTGGGCCCCTATTGTTTGGGAGCTCTGGGCTGGAACGGCTTGGGCTTTGCCTCCCATGAAGCAGTGGAAGGCCTGGCAATGGTTTCCGATGTGGCTTTAGGATTCATCGCCTTTTCCATCGGCAACGAATTCCGGCTGAATGAATTGAAAAAAACCGGCAAACAGGCGTTGGTGATCGGCATTGTTCAGGCATTGGTTGCCGCTTTGCTGGTGGATGGTGCCTTGCTGGTGATCCATCTGATCGCTCCTGATAAATTAACGGTGCCCCAAGCGATTACGTTGGGCGCCATTGCAACGGCCACTGCTCCCGCCGCAACATTGATGGTGGTGCGGCAGTATAAGGCGAAAGGCCCCCTCACCAAGTTATTGTTGCCCATCGTGGCGTTAGACGATGCGGTGGGCTTGGTGGTGTTTGCAGTTTCTTTCGGCATCGCCAAAACGATGGTGAGCGGCTCTTTGGATCTGGCCTCTATCCTTTTGAATCCCTTGGTGGAGATCGTTTGTTCCCTGTTGCTGGGCGCTTTTATGGGTTGGGTGCTGACCCAGTTGGAGAAACTTTTCAACTCCAATACTAACCGTTTGAATATGACGATTGCGTTGGTCTTTTTAACGGCCGCTCTTTCGATGTTGGAATTCCATATCGGGCCGGTGCACGTTCATTTCTCTTCTCTGCTGGTTTGTATGATGTTGGGCACCATTTTCTGCAATATCTGCCCCCTTTCCGAAGATCTGATGTCTGCTTCCGATAAATGGACCTCTCCGCTGTTTGCACTTTTCTTTGTGATCAGCGGCGCAGAATTGGAACTGAGCGTTTTTGCCGATCTGGCCATTGTGGGGATCGGTGCGGTGTATATCATCTTCCGCTCTTTGGGCAAATATTTCGGTGCGATGAGCAGCGCCATCGCCACCAAATGCTCCCCGGCCATCTGCAAATATCTGGGCATCACCCTCTTGCCTCAGGCAGGCGTGGCTTTGGGAATGTGTGCCACAGCTATGCAGTT
>JAZNEH010000232.1:0-20887 GCA_045588515.1 Eubacteriales bacterium | reverse complement strand
GGGGAAACGTTAAACGGTCAATGTGTCCTTACCGTGTGCAACGGTAAGATTGTATATCAAGGTTAAAATTTGAGGAGGCTACTATGGCAAAAAGAACAGATATTAAAAAGATTTTGATCATCGGCTCCGGTCCGATCGTTATCGGTCAGGCTGCGGAATTCGATTACGCCGGCACCCAGGCTTGCCTGGCTCTGAAAGAAGAGGGCTATGAGGTTGTGCTCTGCAACTCCAACCCTGCAACCATTATGACCGATACGTCTATCGCCGATAAGGTCTATATGGAACCCCTCACGCTGGAATATATCGCTAAGATTCTGCGGTATGAGCGGCCCGATGCTATCGTTCCCGGCATCGGTGGGCAAACCGGCCTGAATTTAGCAATGCAATTGGAAAAGAAGGGGGTTTTGAAGGAGTGCGGCGTTCAACTTTTGGGCACCAGCAGTGAAAGTATTGAGCGGGCAGAGGACCGTGAACTCTTCAAGGAACTTTGCCAGTCCATCGGCGAGCCCACCATTCCTTCCGAGATCACTTATAGCATTGAAGAAGCCAAAAAAGCGGCCGCAGAGATTGGCTATCCCGTTGTTCTGCGCCCCGCCTTCACCTTGGGCGGAACCGGCGGCGGCTTTGCCAATAACGAAGAAGAACTGATCGAGATCGGCCTGAACGCCTTTAAACTTTCTCCTGTTCATCAGGTGTTGATTGAAAAGAGCGTGAAGGGCTATAAAGAAATCGAATTTGAAGTTATGCGGGATTCCACCGGCCACGCCATCACCATCTGCGGGATGGAAAACGTGGATCCTGTCGGGGTTCATACTGGCGACTCCATCGTAGTGGCGCCCATTATGACCTTGAACGACCACGATCTCAAGATGTTGAATGATAGCGCCATTAAATTGATCTCCGAACTGAAGATCGAAGGTGGGTGTAACGTTCAATTTGCCTTGAATCCCAATAGCAGTGAATATTATCTCATCGAAGTAAATCCCCGGGTTTCCCGGTCTTCTGCTTTGGCTTCTAAAGCCAGCGGCTATCCCATTGCTAAAGTAACCGCCAAGATTGCTGTTGGAATGAGTTTGGAAGAGATCGCCATCGCCAATACCAATGCCGCTTTTGAGCCTCAGTTAGATTATGTGATAGCAAAACTGCCCCGGTTCCCCTTTGATAAATTTGTAACCGCAACCAATACGCTGGGAACCCAGATGAAGGCCACCGGCGAGATTATGGGGATCGGCTCCAACTTGGAAGAATGTTTGCTGAAATCCGTTCGCTCTCTGGAAACCGGCGTTTGCCATTTCAGTATGGCGAAATTCCAGAATATGGATCCCGCTGAAATGAAAGCGTATTTGAAGGACTTCAAAGACGATAATATTTTCTGCATTGCCGAACTGCTCCGTAAAGGCGTATCGGTTGAAGAAATTCATCAGATTACCAAGATCACTGCCTATTTCTTGGAAGCCGTTGAACGGATCGTGGCAATGGAAAAGAAGTTGAGCGAGAACGTTGGCGATCTGAACGTTTTGAAAGCCGCTAAGAAAATGGGCTTTGGCGATGAATTTGTTGCCAAACTCTGGAATATGAAGGAAATCGAAGTTTATAACTTCCGCAAGGAGCATAACCTGTTCCCGATCTATCGAATGGTGGATACTTGCCATACCAATGCTTATATTCCGTATTTCTATTCTTCTTATATTGGCGAAAATACTTCCCGCTTGGGCGATAAGAAAAAGATCGTGGTGCTGGGCGCCGGCCCCATCCGGATTGGTCAGGGCGTGGAATTCGATTATTCCACCGTTCACGCTGTAACTACTATTAAGAACTCCGGTTATGAGGCTATTATTATCAATAATAACCCGGAAACCGTTTCTACCGACTATACAACCGCTGATAAACTTTATTTTGAGCCTCTCACGCCCGAAGATGTGATGAATATCATCGAATTTGAAAAGCCGGAAGGCGTCATTGCTTCCTTGGGCGGCCAAACGGCCATTAATCTGGCAGAACCTCTGATGAAACGGGGCGTTAAGATTATCGGCACCGATTGTGATGCCATTGAGCGGGCAGAGAACCGGGATAGTTTTGAAAAGATCCTGCAGGAATTGAATATTCCCCAGCCGAAAGGCAGAGCCGTTACCAAGATTGAAGATGGCATTGCCGCTGCTGCAGAGATTGGATATCCTGTTTTGGTTCGCCCCAGTTTCGTTTTGGGCGGCCGTGCTATGCAGATCGTTGCCAACGAAGAGCAACTGCGCCACTATTTAAAAACTGCCGTTGAAATCGACGAAGAAAAGCCCGTTCTGGTGGATAAATATATTCAGGGTAAAGAGGTGGAAGTCGATGCCATCTGCGATGGTCGGGATGTGTTTGTTCCCGGCATTATGGAACTGGTTGAACGCACCGGCGTTCATTCTGGCGACTCCATCAGCGTTTATCCTACTTTTAGTATTTCCGATAAGGTGAAGGGCACCATCCTGCAGTATGCTAAACGGCTGGGTCTGGGCATCGGGATCATCGGTCTTTATAACATCCAGTTCATCGTGGATGATAAAGAGGACGTTTATATCATCGAAGTGAATCCCCGCTCTTCCAGAACCGTTCCCTTCCTCTCCAAGGCCACCGGTTATAGCCTGGCTGATATTGCCACCGAGGTAATTTTGGGCAAGAGTCTGAAAGAACAGGGCATCTTCGATATTTATCCCGATGAGAAAAAACGTTGGTATGTTAAGGTTCCTGTGTTCTCCTTTAATAAAATCCGGGGCTTGGATGCCTATCTCTCTCCGGAAATGAAATCCACTGGCGAGGCCATTGGCTACGATGATAAGTTGAATCGTGCGTTGTATAAAGCTTTGCAGGCCTCTGGGATGCATCTGCAAAACTACGGTACGGTGTTCGCCACGATTGCCGATAAAGATAAGGAAGAAGCCTTGCCTTTGATCCGCCGCTTCTATAATCTGGGTTTTAATATTCAAGCCACTGCCGGAACAGCCGATTTCCTGAAGAAAAATGGAATTCGCACCCATGTGCTGAAAAAGATTAGTGAAGGCAGCGATGAAGTGCCCGAAGCGCTCCGCCAAGGTCATATCGCCTATGTGTTGAACACCCGCGATATTGGCAGCAGCGAAGTCAACGATGGCGCCAAGATCCGCCAGTTGGCTACCGAGAATAACGTAACGATCTTCACCAATATGGATACCGTTCGGGTGCTGTTGGACGTTTTGGACGAAACCACATTGACTATTTCAACCATCGATGCATAAGGAATTTTAATAATGAAACAAAGTCTATTTAAGATAATTGAAAATGTTCCCTTAACCGGGAACGTATACCGAATGGTTTTGGCAGGGGATACTTCTGCCATCACCTGCCCGGGCCAGTTTATCAATATCAAACTGGAAGGTCTTTATCTGCGCCGCCCCATCTCGGTTTGTGATCGGGATGAAAAAACCGTAACGATCATCTATAAGGTGGTTGGGAAGGGCACCGAGCAAATGAGCCGGATGCAGGAAGGCCAATTGGATGTGCTCACCGGCCTGGGCAACGGCTATGACCTGAGCCCGGCAGGGGATCGCCCTCTTTTAGTGGGCGGCGGTGTTGGTGTTCCGCCTCTGTATCTGTTGGCGAAGGAACTGGTGAAGGCCGGCAAAAATGTTTCGGTCATTCTGGGTTTTAATACTGCCGATGAAGTCTTTTACGAAGAAGAATTCAAAACTTTGGGTTGCGAAGTAACGGTAACAACCGTGGATGGCTCTAAGGGCGTGAAAGGCTTTGTGACCAACGCAATGGAAGATCTGGACTATACTTATTTCTTCACCTGTGGCCCCGAACCGATGTTGAAGGCTTTATATAATGCCTCCAAAACCTCCGGCCAGCTGAGCTTTGAAGAACGGATGGGCTGCGGATTTGGTGCCTGTATGGGTTGTTCTTGCAAAACGATCTATGGAAATAAACGGATCTGTAAGGAAGGCCCGGTCTTGAGAAAGGAGGAGATCCTGTGGGAAAATTAAATGTAAACCTGTGCGGAATTGAATTGGATAATCCGATCATTCCCGCCAGCGGAACGTTTGGCTATGGCTATGAGTTTGCTGAACTTTATGATATTAACCTGTTGGGAACCTTCTCTTTTAAGGGCACCACCAAGGATCCTCGTTTTGGAAACCCTACGCCACGGATTGCGGAGTGTACTGCCGGAATGATTAATGCGGTAGGCCTGCAAAATCCCGGTGTGGAAAAGGTCATCAGCGAGGAATTGCCTCGGTTAGCCAAATGCTTTGATAAAAAGGTGATGGCGAATGTCAGCGGCTTTGCCATTGAAGATTATGCCTATACCTGTGAAAAACTGGATCAGTGCGATCAAGTGGGCTGGCTGGAAGTGAACGTCAGTTGCCCCAATGTGCACGGTGGCGGGATGAGTTTCGGAACCGATCCTGCGGCAGCCGCAGAGGTTACCAAAGCCGTTAAAAAAGTAACCACTAAGCCGGTAATCGTGAAACTTTCACCCAATGTAACGGATATCGTTTCGATTGCAAAGGCTTGCGAGGATGCCGGTGCAGACGGCATTAGCCTGATTAATACTTTGCTGGGAATGCGGATTGATCTGCGCACCAAAAAGCCGGTGATCGCCAATAAGATGGGCGGTTTTTCCGGCAGTGCCATCTTCCCGGTGGCAGTGCGGATGGTGTATCAGGTTGCCAACGCCGTTAAAGTGCCCGTCATTGGGATGGGCGGTGTTTCAACGGCAGAAGATGTGGTTGAAATGATGCTGGCCGGCGCTACTGCTGTGCAGGTGGGTGCCGCCAACCTGGTGGATCCCTACGTATGCAAAACCATTATCGAGGATCTTCCCAAGGTAATGGAGAAATATAACGTTGAAAATTTGAAGGACATTATAGGAGGAGTAAAATAATGGGAAAAGACGTCATCATCGCTTGCGATTTCGCCTCTGCGGAGCAGGCATTTAAATTTTTGGATCAATTCACCGAGCGGAAACCTTTTGTGAAGATCGGTATGGAGTTATTTTATGCAGAAGGCCCCTCGATCGTAAAGGAACTGAAAAAACGTGGGCATAAGATCTTTTTGGATCTGAAATTGCACGATATTCCTAATACCGTTAAAAAATCTATGGCAGTTTTGTCTTCTTTGGATGTGGATCTCACCAATCTCCACGCCTCCGGCACTTGCCGGATGATGGAAGCCGCTCTGGAAGGCTTAACCCGCCCGGATGGCACCCGCCCTTTGCTGATCGCCGTTACCCAGTTGACCTCCACCGATCAGGAAAGTATGGAAAACGATCTTTGGATCAAAGAGCCCATCGATCAGGTGGTGATGCACTATGCCGCTAACGCTAAAAAGGCCGGCCTGGATGGCGTTGTTTGCTCTCCCTTGGAGGCCGGTAAGGTACACGATACCTGCGGCAAGGACTTTATTACTGTAACTCCCGGCGTTCGTTTTGCTGATGGTGATATCGGCGATCAAAAGCGGGTGATGACTCCTGCCGAAGCTAAAAAGATCGGCTCCGACTATATCGTGGTGGGCCGCCCCATCACCGCCGCCGAGGATCCCGTTGCCGCCTATAACCGTTGCGTGGCCGAGTTCTGCGATTAATTTTTAGGAGGAATTGAAAATGGAAGGATATAAAAGAGAGTTTATTCAGTTTTTGGAAGGCGCCGGTGTTTTGAAATTCGGCGATTTCACTGCTAAAAGCGGTCGTAAGATCCCTTATTTTATCAATGCCGGCGATATTAAGACCGGTGAACAAATTGCCAAATTGGGCGAATTTTATGCCAAGGCTTATTTGGAAAAGGTGGGAAATAAACGTACCGTGCTGTACGGCCCTGCTTATAAGGGCATTTCCATCGCCGTTTCGTCTTCCATCGCTTTGTCTAAAGAAGGGCTGGACGTGCCTTTCTTCTTCAACCGTAAGGAAGCCAAGGATCACGGCGAAGGCGGTGTATTTGTGGGCTATGTGCCCAAAGCCGGGGAAGAAGTGGTGATCGTGGAAGACGTTATCACCGCCGGCACTGCCATTCGGGAAAGTATGGCAATTCTGGGCAATCTGGAAGATGTTAAAGTGCGGGCAACCTTTGTAATGGTTGACCGTAAGGAAAAGGGTAAGACTGAAAAATCCGCTATGGCTGAGGTGGAAGAAGAGTTTGGCTTCCCGGTATACTCCGTTGTGGATGTATATGATATCATTGAATATCTGGAAGAAGACGATAAGAACGCCGAAAACGTGGAACGGATCAAGAATTACCTGGCTGTAAACGGTGCAAAAGTATGAGAAGCCTGATTGATATTCTGGATTTTACTGTTGAAGAGATCGATGAAGTGATTGCAGTTGCAAATGATATCATCGACCATCCGGAAGCCTATGCAGAAAAGTGTAAAGGAAAAAAACTTGCCACTTTGTTCTTTGAGCCTTCCACCCGCACCCGCCTGAGTTTCGAGGCGGCAATGCTGGATCTGGGCGGCAGTGTGTTGGGCTTTTCCGAGGCAAACAGTTCTTCCGCCGCCAAGGGTGAAAGCGTGGCACATACCGCCAAAACCATCAGTTGCTATGCGGATATTATCGCTATGCGCCATCCCAAAGAGGGCGCACCCTATGTGGCGGCGCAAAATGCCAGCATCCCTGTGATCAACGCTGGCGATGGTGGCCATAACCATCCCACCCAAACCCTAACCGATCTTTTAACCATCCAGCGGGAAAAGGGAGGATTTGAGAATCTAACGGTTGGTTTTTGCGGAGATCTGAAATTTGGGCGCACAGTCCATTCGTTGATCACCGCCCTTTCCCGTTATGCGGGGATCAAAGTGGTTTTGATCTCGCCGGAGGAGTTGAAACTTCCCAGTTATGTCAAAAAAGACGTTTTGGCAAAGTGCGGAATTCCCTATACCCAAACCACCAGTTTGGAAGAGGCGTTGCCGGAACTGGATATTCTTTATATGACCCGTGTTCAGCGTGAGCGATTTTTCAATGAAGAAGATTACCTCCGTTTGAAGGATAGTTATATCTTGGATACGCAAAAATTGAAGCGGGCAAAGAAAGATCTTTGCATTATGCACCCCTTGCCCCGTGTGAACGAGATCAGCGTGGCGGTGGACGATGATCCCCGTGCCTGCTATTTCAAACAGGTGCTGAACGGCAAATTTGTTCGTTCCGCCTTGATCCTGAAGTTATTGGAGGAGGCAAAAGTATGAAAATTGATTCCATCCAAAACGGCTTTGTGATCGATCATATCACTGCCGGCAATGCAATGAAACTTTATTCCCTTCTGGGCTTGGATCAGTTGGATTGCTCGGTGGCGATTATTCGCAATGTGGTAAGTAAAAAAATGGGCAAGAAGGATATTATCAAGGTGGATGCCAACATCTCTTTAAATCTGGATGTGATCGGCTATGTGGATCCTTCTGTAACGGTGAATATAATCAAGAACGGCGTTTTGGCAGAGAAGAAAACCATTGAACGCCCCGCATTGCTCACCAATGTTATTAAATGTAAAAATCCCCGGTGTATCACTTCGGTGGAGCAGGAACTGAAACACATTTTCAAACTCACCGACCGGGAGAATAATGTTTACCGTTGCATTTACTGCGAAACAAAAGCCAACTAAATAAAAAAGATAAAAAGGCCGTGCTTCACTAAGCACGGCCTTTTTTAGTCCAAATTCAAGAAATATTGAAAAACAGCCTGAGTTAAAAATAATGCAAGAAAGGATGCACCCAATAGGATCATTTTCCATTTCTTTTGCAAAGTTTCGGTTTCAGTTGAGGGCCTGAATGTTAATTTGCTGCATAGAAATGCCAGATTAAAAACCATCGCCGCCATCAGGGTGATACAGCCGATTTCGGCCACCAATGCATTTCTTAAGGCAATGCCGATGGCGGAGAGCAAACCGCCGGCGGCTCCAACGTAAAACCCTTTTTGGAATTTCCCGGCTATCATTTCCCAGTATAAACGGTCTTCTTTAGGATTGTTCGCAGAAACGCCCAAAGGATGCTCTTTATAAGATAATCCGATCCATAAGCATCCGGCGGCCGCCGCCAGATATAAAATGATGAGAAACCAGTTCATCAGTCCTTGATCCTCCGGGCTTCCAAATAAAATCGCTTGTCATGGGCGTGGCCCATAGAAAAGGTTTTCCGAGGCAGAGCACCGTCTGCAACAACGGTGGGGAAGAGATCGCTCTTATAAACATCCGGTAAAAGGAACCCAATGGCATTTTCACGAGCACTCAGCGTTTCTAAAACGTCTTCCCCGTGGATGTAATCGATGGTTCCGGTGTTCTCTGCTAGGTAGGAATCCAGCGCATTTTGCAGGGAGCCTACAGTGATTTTTGCGGATTCTTTTTTAAAGGAGTAAACTTTTTTGGTTCCATTTTGTAAAACGGAAACCTTTTGTTGGAAGGCATCGCCTTCTGTTAGTCCTTGCTCCTTTAAATAGGCCATCAGTTTTTGGGGTTCGGTGTTAAAAATCACCCGATGGATGGGTTCAAACTCCAGTCCGTCACTATGCACGTTTACCAATTCTACCAAGCAATAGCGGGCGGGATGATCTTTGGCGGCTTCGCCTAATGTTTCTTTGATCTTTTCATAGCAGGCCTTAGCGGTAGCCAAAGAATGGTTTCCGTCGCCAACGGCATAAAGCAGGGGATGCTCTGCTTCTCCCGCTAGGGCGGCTAAAGCATCAAGAATGGGTCTGGCTTGATTTTGGTCGATGGCATAGCCGGCCAAACTGCCGCCTTTTTCCATCAGCGAGAAATCATAGATCTTTTGGAAAAGATGCCGAATATCTTTTAACGCTTCGATCACAGTAAAGTTGGGATCGTCGATCAAAACCATGATATGGGGCAGTTCGAGTTCCGCATTTTGGCGAATTTGAATTCGGGGCGGAAGCCGTTCTTCAACAGTGCCTTCTGTGGCCCGGCAAAGGGAAAGCGAACCCTTGCGGTAATCGTAACATTCCAAATCCAAAGCCCCAATCAGTCCCATCCGTTCTTTGCCATTCTCTAAGGTGCGGCGCACGAATACCAAAGAATTTGTTAAAGTTTTGAAGATCCCTTTTTCCAGATAATCTTTCATATTTTGATGAATAGTAGCCGGATCAGCGTTGGCAAGATCTAATTCCGGAAGGATCAGATTTAAGGTGGAAGGCTCGTGGCCTACAAATTTACGTACCCGCTCCCAGTAGTCCGGCTGGCTGGTGTATTGATCGCAGGCAACAACGCTCCACTTTTTCATATCGGTATGCTTGGGGATCAGAATATCGGTGGGGAAAAATCCAAGTTTATTGTCGTTCATATAAAAATCCTTTACTTTAAAAATGCGCGGAAAGCGCGAATGGTTTCGTAAATATCCGCTTTGGATGCGATCTCCAGGGGAGCGTGCATCGAAAGCAAACCAATTCCGATATCAACAGTATCAATGTTGCGGTTTGCCATATATTTGGCAACCGTTCCGCCCCCGCCGGCATCAACAGCCCCCAAAAGACCGGTTTGCCAACGGATTCCGTTTTCATCAAAGAGGCGGGTGAAATATCCCATCGTTTCGGCGGTTGCATCGGAAGTGCCGCTCTTTCCCCGTGCGCCGGTATATTTGGTGATGCAGGGGCCGTGGCTCAAACGGCAGGTATTTTGCGCCTCGGTGGGGGCAGGGTAGAGGGGATCAAAGGCAGCGTTTACATCTGCAGAAAGGCATTTGGAACGGTAGCAGATCTCTAAAAGGTTTTCGCCGGGTGCCAGACGGCTGAATACCAGTTCCATAAATTGGCTTTGCATCCCGGCAACGCCATCGGATCCGGTTTCCTCTTTATCGACTAAAGCAACCAAAGCCGTATATTCGGGCGCTTCCACTTGCATCAAGGCCTCAAAAGCCGTATAGGCGCAAATGCGGTCGTCGTGGCCGTAGGCGGCGATCAAGGCTTTATCGAAACCTAATTCGGCGGGATCCATCTTAGGAACCAACGTCAGTTCGGCAGAGATAAAATCTTTTTCGGTCATCCCATATTTTTCGTTCAAAATTTTTAATACAGCAGATTTAACCTTGTCTTTATCCGCATCCATATCGGGGATATGGCCGGCAATTACCCGCAGATTTTCGCCCTCTACAACGTTGGAGGCGTTTTTCTCCATTTCCTTATGGGAAAGATGGATCAAAAGTTCAGAAATGGTGAAGGTGTATTCGTTGCCGGAAAGATCTATTCTTTCGCCGTTGGATAAAACAACAACCCCTTCCAAAGCCAGAGGGATGGCTGTCCATTGATATTTTTTGATCCCGCCGTAATAATGAGTGCGCAATAAGGAAAGTTCCTCGCTCTCATAGAGAGGGCAAGGTTTCAGGTCGATTCGAGGCGAATCAATGTGGGCGGCGGCAATATGGATCCCTTCGCTCACAGGTTTTTTCCCCATCACGCCCAGAAAAATAGCCCGATCCCGGTTTACCATATAAAATTTATCGCCGGCTTGAAGATTAGCGCCCTGCTCTAAGGGGCGGAATCCGTTCTCTTCTGCTCTTTTGCGGAAATAGGCGGTGCAGGCTCGCTCGGTTTTGCAATGGGTCATAAACTCCATATAGCCCTTTGCGGTTTCAAAAATTGCGGGGATCTCTTCTTTACATTCAAAGATGTTTTTGCTCTGATAGAATAAACTCATACTGTTTCTCCTCTATAACGCTTATAATATTTTTGAACTTTTTTTATATATTGGTTGGTTTCTTCAAAGGGGGTTGCAGTCAGCCTTTTGCCATCCGGGGAATACCGGCTGTCTTTCAGCCATTTTAAAACATTTCCACGCCCGGCGTTATAAGCGGCTAAGGTCGTGTCCAGATCCTGCAGTTCTTGGGATAAGAGGGAGAGAATCATACATCCATATTTTATGTTGATCTCAGGCTTATATAGATCATCAACCGTATAGGATGCATTTTTTCCTTCCCGCAGGATTGCCCAATGCAAGGTTTCTTCGGTGATCTGCATCAGGCCGATGGCATCTGCGACTGAGCGGGCATCAGATTTAAAATTGCTTTCCACATGGATCACAGCCATAACCAATGCCGGATCCAGTTGATATTCTTGAGCATATCGAAAAACGGTCTCCCGGTATTGATCCGGTCCGTCGTTTATTAGATGATGGCGCAAAAACAGGGCGGCAACCGTTAGAAGTAAAAAAAGAAACAACCAAAAACCAAATGCTTTATAATGTTTGGCCATAAATGGTTTCGATCAGCGATTCCGTATGACGCCGCAGATCGTCTATTCCTCCGTTATTCATTAAAATATGGGTGCATTTTTGGGTGTAATAATGGGAGTCGTGCTGGCTTGCAAGCCGTTGCTCCGCTTGCTCTTGGGTCAGATGATCCCGATGAATGATCCGCTCTTGGGAACGGGCGGGATCGGCAATAACCGCAATGGTTTGATCGCAATCCCGGTCTAGGCCGCTTTCGAATAAAAGCGGTGCGTCCAAAAGGATCGGCTGGGGCTGGGTTTCTTGGATCAACTTGCGAATATGGGTCACGATAAAGGGCAAAACAGTGTTGTTCAATCGTTGGGTATTGGCGGGATTTCCCATAGTCTTCTCCCGCAGTTTCGCTCGATCCACTGTGTTGTTTTGAATGCAATCTGGGCCAAACGCATCGGCAATTGCTGTTAAAACGGCCGGGTCGTAGTAAACTTGTGTATGAACAATGCGGTCGCAATCCAAAACAGCGAATCCCCGCTCGGCAAAAATTTCAGCCACTGTGCTTTTTCCGGCACCGCTAAAACCGGTTAGACCGATAATCATTTCAAAAGCCTTTCTGCCGGAACGATCTGGAAAGATGCCGCCCGGTATAGGCGGTTGCAAACCGCAAGCCCAACACCCTTCCGGCTGGGTGCCATCGCATAGATCTGCTTGCAGTTCAACGTATCAAATTGGCGCAATGCACCGAATAAAGCGTGTGATTGGGAAGAAGGATCGTGAATGGAACCAAAGGATAGGGCGTTATCAAAGCGATCCATATACTCCTCAAAGGCCAGAACCCAAACCCCCGGCTCCTGCTTTTGCAGAATGGCCCGGCAAACCGCCTCCGGCGAGCCGGTAACAACCGTTAAGGGGGCTTTTGGGGCATAATGCCGATGCAACATACCGGGGGAAGAAACTTTTTGCCCTTCTTTAACCGGTGCTAAAATGGCAGGATCCGCCTCTACGGTAAATCCAATGTTTTCCATCATTTCAATGGTGATGGCGCCGGGGCGCAGGAGTTTCAATTTTCGCCCGCCCATCAGGGCAACAACGGTGCTTTCTAATCCGATAGCACATTCGCCCCCATCAATAATGCCTGCAATCAACCCGGAAAGATCTTCCTTGCAATGGGCCGGGCTGGTGGGGGAGGGGCGGCCTGAACGATTGGCACTGGGTGCCACAATGGGAACTCCCGCTTCCCGAATCAGGCCCAATGCCAAAGGATGATCCGGACATCGAACCGCAACGGTGGGTAATCCGGCTGAAACGATCTCCGGCACCTGGGGTTTCCGAGGTAAAACAACGGTGAAGGGCCCGGGCCAGAAAAGGTCAGTTAATTCCCGGATCTCTTCTGAGATTTGATCGGTTAGCAAAGAAAGCATAGAAGGATCGCAGATATGGGCGATTAGGGGATTATTGGCCGGTCGGTTTTTCACTTGAAAGATTTTGGCAACTGCCGCCGGATCCAAGGCGTTGGCGCCGAGCCCGTAAACGGTTTCGGTGGGGAAACAAATCAATTCCCCTTGGCGGATCTGTTCGCCACATTCCCGAAGATCTTCGGCGGTATATAATTTGGTTTCCATCAGCCTTGGGCTCCCTTCAATTTTTCGGCCTGATCGTGGGTGATCAAGGCATCAATGATCTCATCCAGATCGCCGTTTAAAGTTTGCTCCAGTTTGTAAAGCGTCAGGCCGATTCGATGATCGGTTACCCGGCCTTGGGGATAGTTATAGGTGCGGATCCGCTCACTGCGGTCGCCGGTGCCCACTTGGCTTTTTCGCTCGCTGGCAACGGCGGCTTCTTGCTTTTCTCGCTCGATCTCGGCTAAGCGAGAACGCAGAATTTTTAAAGCCCGTTCTTTGTTTTTATGCTGGCTTCGTTCATCCTGACATTCCACAACCAACCCGGTGGGTAAATGAGTGATGCGGATGGCGCTTTCTGTTTTGTTTACGTGTTGGCCGCCGGCTCCGGACGATCGAAAGGTATCGATCTGCAGATCGGCGGGATTGATCTCGAAATCCACTTCTTCCATTTCCGGCAAAACGGCCACAGTTGCAGTGGAGGTATGGATCCGGCCGCCGCTTTCCGTTTCGGGCACCCGTTGCACCCGATGAACGCCGCTTTCAAATTTATAGCGGGAAAAGGCACCTTCACCGGCAATGGAAAAGGCAATTTCTTTAATGCCGCCCAATTCAGTATCATTAAGATTTAAAATTTCATATTTAAATCCTTTGCTTTCGGCGTGCATGGTATACATCCGAAATAGGGTGGCAGCAAAAAGCATTGCTTCTTCGCCGCCGGCTCCGCCCCGGATCTCAATGATAACGTTTTTATCATCGTTTTCATCCCGGGGAAGGAGCAGGATTTTTAATTCTTCAAGGGCTGTTTCCGCCGCCGCTTTACCTTCTTTTAATTCTTCTTCGGCCAGTTCAATAATCTCATGATCTTCGGCCTCATTCAGCAGTTCCTCTGCCTCTTTCCATTGGTTTTCAAAACGCAGATAATCCCGGAATTTTTCAACGATCGGGGTCAGGCGTGTCAATTCTCGCATCAGTTCAGTGTATCGCTTTTGATCCGCAACCGCTTGGGGATCTGAAAGTTGGCGGTTCACGTCTTCAAAGCGCTCGTCAATTAATTTTAATTGTTCAATCATTGGCCTCTCGCTCAATTCTTTTGATATTTTTTTCAATCTTTAGCCGTGGGGACATTATCTCATGGCCGCATTGCAGGCATTGCAGTTTAAAATCCATTCCGATTCTAAGAACTTTAAAACGGTTATTGCCGCAGGGGTGATTTTTCTTCATCATCAAAACATCATTGATTCGAATATCCATTGCAAGGCCCACCTTTCCCAGTTTATAATATTATAACATAGATATACCTCATTTTTCAAATCGTAACTTCACCAAAATAAGTTATAGAAATCCCTTCCTTTTCATATATATTTACACAAGAATTGCTTGAAAGGAATGGAAGAGAATGCTTAAGGAAACCTATCGCCCGGAAGGGTGCGAACGGCCGGAGGAACGGCGCTATCTAGAAAGTGAACAGGGCTTGGAGCAAGCTAGGTCAGAAGGGATGATCCTGCAGGCACGTTGCACCCTTTGCGATAGCGAACATAATTTATACGTAAAATTAGGAGAAATGACCGGTTTTATTCCCCGGCCCGAGGCCGCTATGGGAATTCGAGAAGGAACCGTGAAGGATGTTGCCATTATCACTCGAGTGAATAAAATGGTTTCCTTCGTTGTGGAAGGATTTATCCTGCGTGAAGGAAAACGGATGGCGTTGCTTTCCCGGCGGAAGGCTCAGGAGCGGTGCGCAGAGCATCTGTTTCAAACGTTAAAGCCGGGGATGGTTGTGGATGCCCGGGTAACCCATCTGGAACAGTTCGGTGCCTTTGTGGATCTGGGGTGCGGCGTGATCTCTATGATTCCTATTGATCGGATTTCCGTTTCCCGCATTAACCATCCGGATCATCGATTTCTTTGCGGAATGAAAATTAAAGTGGTGATCTTGCAGGTGGATCGGGAACAGGGGAGGATTCTGCTATCTCATAAGGAACTTTTGGGCACTTGGGAAGAAAATGTGCAAAACTTTCAGGTGGGTCAAACGGTGGCGGGAATTATACGCAGTATTGAGCCCTATGGTATTTTTGTGGAACTGACTCCCAACTTGGCGGGCCTTGCGGAATTGGTGGAGAATGTTGAAGTAGATCGTTATGTGGGGGTTTATATTAAAAGCATTATTCCTGAAAAAATGAAAGTGAAACTGGCTGTTGTGGATATGGGTGATCCTGTGGAACGACCCTTGCCCTATACATATCGGTTTGAGGGCGAACGGATTGATTGTTGGCGCTATTCTCCGCCGGAGAGCCAGCGATTAGTGGAAGAGTATTTTGAATAAAAAAAGCCTGCCGGAAATCCGGCAGGCAATTTTTTGCTAAAATACGAAGACTTATTCGGCGTCTTTTCTCTTAGCGAAGCAATCACTGCAGTAAACAGGGCGATCTTCTCTAGGCTCGAAGGGCACCTTGCATTCAGCACCGCAATCAGCGCAAACTGCATCATAGAAGGTCTTGGGGCCTTTAGCAGCGTTCTTGCGAGCATCACGGCAAGCCTTGCATCTCTGGGGCTCGTTCTGGAAGCCTTTTTCAGCATAGAATTCCTGTTCACCGGCGGTGAAAACAAATTCATTGCCGCAATCTTTACAGATCAGTTTCTTGTCTTCGTACATGGTTTTTTCCTCTTTCGTGGTAAGAATATTTTTTAACCCTCAACGGAATTGAACCGTTCCCTCTGAAAATCAGCGTTCCGCCACAAAACTTTTCGGGCATTCAACTATGATTAGGTGAGTTTGCTTCGAATTCTGCAAAGGGCATTGGAAACCGATTTTTCAGAAATTTGAAGCGTGGTGGCTATTTGTTTATAAGATAAGCCGTCCAGATAAAGAATCAGTACCTGCTTTTCTTTTTTTGATAAAGTTTCCTGCAACAAGGCAAGAACTGATTCTAACGTCTCGCGGGTGATCACAAGATCCATGGGGCCATCATAGCTGAATTGGTTGGCCGCTTCCAATTCCAAAGAAGCATTCAGCGGCCGATGTTTTTTTGCAGTTGCTTCATTGATTGCAGATATGATATGGTTATGGATACAGGTCTTCGCATAGGCGATAAATTCACTGTTTTTGGAAGGATCATAACTGGTGATGGCTTTATGCAAACCAATCATTGCTTCCTGCAGAAGATCTTCCTTATCGCCGCCGATAATAAAATAGCGGGAAGCAAGACGCTTCAGCATGGGGGAGAGCTGCAAGATGATCTGATTTTGGGCCGTTGCTTGGCCGCTCTTGGCTGCAATTAATAAATCTTGAGAAATCTTATCAGCCTCTGGCATCTTGATGCTCCTAACATTGTACTTAAAGGAATTATATTATAATAAAATCGGAAAGTCAAGATAATTTTAAAAAATAATTAAAAAACATTCGACATATCCGATCCTATTTGTGCAAATTACAATAAATTTTGTAAAAGGCCAAAAAAGAATAACAGTTTTTTAAAAAAAGACTTGATTTTGGTTGAAAAGGGTGGTAAAATATCATAGCAATTTAAAAAATAACGACAAGGAGGTGTATCCCATGCCCAACATTAAGTCTGCTAAGAAAAGAGTTTTGGTAACCGAAACCAAGAGCCTGCATAATAAAATGCTGAAGTCTGAAATGAAAACTCTCATCAAGAATTTTGATGCTGCCGTTGCTTCCGGCGATAAGGCTGTTGCAACTGATGCATATAAGTTGGCTGTTAAGAAGATTGATAAGGCTGTCGGAAAGAGTATTATTGCTAAGAATACCTCCAACAGAAAGAAAAGCGCGCTGACTCGTAAACTCAATAAGATGGGTGCTTAATTTTTGGCGTCTGAAAGCCTCTGCTCTGCAGGGGCTTTTATTTTTTGTTCTTCTTGACTTTTGAAGGGGATAGAATATAATGAAAGAAGAGGTGAGCCTATGAAAAAGATTGGAATGATTTGTTTAATCGCTCTGCTGCTGGTTTCCTTTTGCGGATGCGATTCCTTTGAAGATACGCCTGAAACCGATGCGGCTTTTGCGGCATATGAAGCGGCGGTAAAACAAACGGTTGCCCATAAAAAAGGGGCCATCAAGGTAACAACGGTGAATGAAGATTCCTTGGATGAGAAGAATAATTCCCAAGGCACGATCGAATATACGTTTTCCACCGATGCCGAAGAAAAGGTTACCTTTGAACGAAACGATATCACCAACGGCGAATTGGTTGCTTCTTATAAAGCCGATGGTAAAGCCGCCTATCAATTGGATCTTCCCTCGGGAGAATGGCTGGACGTAACGGAAGAATCCAAAGCGATGCTTCAACACTCTTCAAACTATATGAACACCCTCTCACTCTTCCGGATCGATCATAATTTCCGTTATAGTAAGCATTTTTATGAATCGGTTGCAATGGAAGAAACAGAGCAGGGGAAAGTGGTGATCTTCACATTGAAGAGCAAGGCGGTTTCTGATATGTTTGCTCATTCCGATGAGCGGCAGATTCGCCGGGAGCAAGCCAGTCAAGTTCGTTCCTTTTATATTAATGATGAAGGGGATCTGGAAAAAATCGTGATTGATTCCTTGCAAAATGTGGAATATAAAGGGACTGCCGGCCAACTGAAAAATTGTATCACCGTTGAGATGGATTATGAATAAAAAAGAAGTTTATCAACAATTAAGGGCGCCCAACGGCGCCGAAAAACTGGCCCACGATCTGCCCGCATCCTTTGAGGGAGCGTGGGCCTTGTTTTTGGAAGGAGATGCTCCTGCCGCCGGATTATTGGCCCGGGCGGCTAAGCAAAAACAATGGCGGGAAGAATTGCAGACCCGTTTGGGAAGTCGTGCGCCCTTAGCGGAAGCCTTGCAGGCAGAATCCTTTAAAATGCGTAAAAACGCCGCTCGTCTGGCCGGCGCATTGGCAGATCCTCGGGATGCCTGTTCTTTGATTGAGGCCTTGGATCGGGAATCTGTGCGGATGGTGCGTCCTTCTCAATTGCTGGCGTTGGGGGCATTGCAATGCTCGGAAGCAGAAAACTTTTTAAAAAACTATCAGGTGCCGCTTCCCGCCAATTCTTCGGAAGATGGCCATTATCGGGCCGAAACAGAGGCGTTGCAAAAAGCCCTTTCTGCCTATCAAAAGGTGGAAAAGCATCAATTTACCGGCTTAACGCAACCGATGCCGGCTCAATTAACTTGCCCGGATTCTTCTGAAGGTCTTTTGGCTAAAAAACTGCACGAAGAAGGGATGACCCCGGAACGGTTTACAACCAAATCGGTTCATTGCCGTATCCAACAAACGGAACCGTTGCAATCCATCCGATTTTGGAATGAACTGCTCTTTGTTTTTGCAGAGAAAGAGCCCTATTCCACTGAAAAAATCGGGGCCCTTTGCAAGGAACAGGTGCTTCCTTTTTTGAAGGCAAGCCATCAAGGTACGCCGCCTTTTTTCTATCGTCTGGAATTGCGTGGTTTTGAGGATCGCCGCTCTGTTGCCCGTGAATTGATCCGTGCGTTGGATCAAGGCGAGTTGGTGAATAATCCCTCTGCTTACGAAGTGGAATTCCGGCTGACAAAATGCGGCCAAAAGGTGGATTTTCAGGTCAAACTGTTCACCTTGCCGGATCATCGGTTCGACTATCGAAAACGGGAATTGCCCGCATCCATCCATCCGGCAAATGCCGCCGGTGTTTTGGAAATGGTGCGTCCCTGGCTGAAAGAGGAGGCTCTGGTAGCAGATCCCTGTTGCGGCAGTGGAACGATGCTGTTGGAACGGGCTCAAATCGGAAGTTGCCGCCTGATGGGCGTAGATATCGAACCCAGAGCCATTGAGGCTGCCCGGCAGAATTTGCAGGCGGCCCGGCAACCGGCAGAACTCTATTTGCAGGATGCCCGCTTTTGGCAACCGCCGGAACCCTTGGATGAGATTATTTCAAATTTGCCCTTCGGCAATCGGGTCGGTGGCCATAAAAGCAATCAAAAACTTTATGAATCCTTGGTGCAAAACCTTTCGTCTTGGTTGCGCCCCGGCGGGATCGCCGTTCTTTATACGATGGAATTGCAACTGCTGGGCCGATTGGTTCGCCGCCATCCTCAATTGATCTTGCTGAAAGAATTCCGCACCGATGCCGGCGGTTTACATCCCGGAATTTTCCTTATCAAACGCAAATAACCGAGCCAAAAGGCTCGGTTATTTTTATATATTTTGATTTTCTTCCAGATCCCCTCGGAATCGCAGTGCTTCGCTGATATGAGCCAGTTCCAGAAGGTCTGAACCGGCAAGATCGGCAATGGTTCGTGCAACCTTTAAAACCCGGTAGTAGCCCCGGGCAGAGAGGTTGAGTTTGTCAAAACTACTGCGCAATAATTCTTCCGCCTCTTTCGTCATAGGGCAGTATTTTTTAATTAAGGGCGAGGTCAGCCCGGCGTTATTATGGAAAGATTCGTTTTGATAGCGTTCCAACTGTCGTTTTCTTGCGGCAACCACCCGTTCCCGGATGGCGGCCGAAGGCTCGCCGGGGGCTTTGGTGCTCAATTCTTCATATGATACCGCCGGCACTTCCACTTGTAGATCAATCCGATCCAATAGGGGGCCGGAAACCCGGTGCCGATAGCGGACCACCTCGTTGGGGGTGCAGGTGCAAGGATGGGTCGGATGGCCCAGATATCCGCATTTGCAGGGGTTCATTGCGCAGATCAACATCACATTACAAGGATAGGTGACGGATCCAACGGCCCTTGCAATGGAAATCTCGTTGTCTTCCAAGGGCGCCCGCATAGAATCCAGAACGCTGGGCGCAAATTCCGGCAGTTCATCTAAAAAGAGAACACCGTTATGGGCCATAGAAAGTTCGCCGGGCGCCAGGTTTTGCCCGCCGCCGCAAAGGGCTACGTAAGTAGAGGTATGATGGGGGCTTCGGAAGGGCCGCTCCCGCTTGATGTCGCCCTCTAATCGGCCGGCCACAGAATAGATCTTAGTGGTTTCCATTGCCTCAGCAAAGGTCATCGGCGGCAGGATGGTGGGGAGCCGTTTCGCCAGCATACTTTTGCCGCTGCCCGGAGGGCCCTGCATCAACAGGTTATGGGCGCCCGCCGCTGCGATTTCCAAGGCTCTGCGGGGGATGAACTGCCCCTTCACGTCGGCGAAATCCACCTGATAATCCGGCAGAGAGGTTTCTTGAAAGGGAACCGTTTCCATTGCCACAGCCTCGGCCGGTCTGCTGAGTAGATCTGTCACTTCCTTTACTGTTGAAACCGGGAAGAATTTCAGATGATCGATGAATTGCACTTCCGCCGCATTTTCGGCAGGAATAAAGAGGGATTTGAACCCCAGCTCCCGGGCCTTTAAAGCCATCGGTAAAACGCCCTTAACCGGCCGGATCTCCCCCAAAAGGGAAAGTTCCCCTAAGAAGCCTACCCGATCTAATTGATTGGTAACAGTTCCTTCGCAACAAAGAAAACCGATATACATTGCCAGATCATAAACCGGCCCAGCTTTCTTGATATCGGCCGGAGCCAGATTCACGGTGATCCGCTTGGCGGGGAAGGGGTGGCCGGAATTTTTTAAAGCGCTACGCACCCGTTCTTTGGATTCTTTCACAGCCGTATCCGGCAATCCCACGATTTCAAAAGCGGGCAGACCGTTGGCCAGATCGACCTCCACCGTCACTGGGAAGGCATCGATGCCGATGAGCCCGAAGGACTGAATTCTCGATACCATAAACAACCTCTTTTCGTATCTTTTGCATAATTATACCTTCTTTTGTTAAAAAAATCAATTTTATTCCGCATAATCAACAAAAAACTTTCTTTTTTCCCTTTACATCCCCGCCGATTAGTGCTAAAATAACTATTGGATTAAAATAATTTATATATTTTTAGGAGGAAACTATGGCTAGAAAAATGAAAACCATGGACGGAAACAACGCCGCGGCACACGTATCTTATGCGTTCACCGACGTTGCCGGGATCTATCCCATCACTCCGTCTTCCGTAATGGCAGAAATGACCGATAAGTGGTCCGCAGAGGGTCGCGTAAACGTGTTCGGCCAGAAGGTTAAGGTTGTTGAGATGCAGTCCGAAGCAGGCGCTGCCGGTACTGTTCACGGCTCCTTGGCCGCCGG
>JAZNEH010000231.1:0-14356 GCA_045588515.1 Eubacteriales bacterium | reverse complement strand
TATTGTCCGTTTTTACTGGATTTGTGCACACCCTGACCCGGCTTTTTTATCAAGCCATTCATCGGGGTGCATATAAATAAAACCGGCGGGCATCCTTTTTCTTGAAAGGATGTGAGTTCAATGATCGAAAAAGATACCATTCGGCTATTGCGGGAATGCGATGCAGGCGTGAAGATGGGCGTTTCTTCCATCAACGACGTGTTGGACTATGCGGCGGCAGAACCCCTGCGGAAATTACTGCGGGATTGCCGGGATGATCATGAAACCTTGGATCGGGATCTGCAAAAAGCCCTGGACCGCTTTGAGGACGAGGGCAAGGAGCCGGCGGCCATGGCCAAGGGGATGAGTTGGCTGAAAACCAACGTGAAGCTGGCTTTGGAAGAATCGGATCATACCATTGCGGATCTGATCACCGACGGCTGTAATATGGGGGTCAAATCTTTGAGCCGCTATTTGAACCAGTATGCGGCGGCAGACGAGGATTCCAAAAAGATCGCCCAACGGTTGATCAGTCTGGAGGAACGGCTGGCGGTCGATATGCGAACCTTTCTTTAATTCCTGTAAAAGTCCACCCAGAGGGTGGACTTTTCTTGTTTTTTGTTATATAATAACAAAAAACAAGAAGGGGGGGGACTTCAAGTTGAAACTTTATTTAGTTCGCCACGGCGAAAGTGAAAATAACCTGAACCGGCGCTGGACCGGCTGGCATCAGGCCGCCCTGACCGAAAAGGGCAGAGAGGACGCCCGCCGTGCGGGGTCCCTTTTGAAGGGAATCCCCTTTGATAAAGTCTATTCCAGCGATCTGGATCGGGCGGTGGAAACCTGCCGGCTGGCGATTGGCGTGGAGCCGGAGCAAACCCCCTTGTTGCGGGAAATCAACGTGGGCAAACTGCAAAATTTGTGGGTTCCTGAAAGTGAAAAACTCTACGCCGAGGAAATTAAAAATGCCCGGGCGGGTGGTGGCTACGCCGCTCTGGAGGGCGAGAGTATGGAAGATCTTTATGACCGCCTGCAAAAGTTTTTGGATCTGGTGGAAAAGGAACCCTATGAGCGGGTGGCGGTGTTTTGCCATAACGGTGCGGTAACGGGGATGCTGGATCTGGTGCTGGGCGTGACCCTGCCCCGGGGCAAAGCCACCAGCGATAACGGCGCCATTACGGTGTTTGATAACAGCACCGGTCACTGGAAACTGAAACTCTTTAACTATACGGGAGATTTAAAATGAAAATCTACTTAGTACGCCACGGCGAAAGCGTTGCCAATTTGGAAGGGTGCCACGCCGGTTGGTGGGATGCGGAGTTGACGGAAAAGGGCGAAGCCGATGCCCGCCGGGCGGGCTCCCTGATCCGCCATCTTAAATTTGATAAGGTCTATTCCAGCGATCTGACCCGGGCAATGCAGACCCAAAAATTGGCTCTGCCCGGGATCGAGGGCGAGCCGGCGGAACTCTTGCGGGAGATCAATCTGGGCGCTCTGGGCGGCCGGTTGATGAAAGATTGCGAGGCTGAATATGGGGCCCCCTATCTGGAAGATCGGGAAACCTTTGAATTCACCGCCTATGGCGGCGAAAATTGGGAACAACTGCGGGGGCGGATGGCCGCCTTTCTCCGTCAGTTGGAACAATGCAACTATGAGAAAGTGGGCATCTTTTTCCATGGCAACGCTATGCAGGCTATGATTCAGGAGGCAACGGGCATCCAATTGCCCTGTTGCGCCAACGGGGCGGTGACGGTTCTGGAATGGCGCAAACAGCGTTGGCGTTTGCGGCTATGGAATTATACCGGAAAAATTGATTGAGAAGGGAGCGAACCCTATGGCGGAATTGCGCCGAACTTGGACAGAGATCGATCTGGATGCTCTGGCCGGAAATTATGATGCTATCTGCGCCATCAGTGGCCGGAAGGTCTGGCCGGTGGTGAAGGCCAACGGCTACGGCCACGGAGCAGTGGAAGTGGCCCGTGCATTGCAAAAACGGGGTGCCCGGGGCTTTGCGGTTTCCAATCTGCGGGAAGCTGAAGAACTGCGGCAAGCCGGGATCACCGGCTCCCTTTTGATTTTGGGCTATACCCCGGCGGAAGAAGCCGCTGTTTTGGCAAAAAAATCTATCTTTCAGTGCGTTTATTCATTGGACTATGCGCTGGCCCTGAACGAGGCGGCGCAAAAGGCCGGCGTTCGGGTTCAGTGCCATTTAAAATTGGATACGGGTATGGCCCGGATCGGCTTTGATTGCCGGAGCGAACCTGCCGCCGGATTGCAAGAAGCCGCCCGGGCTCTGCAATTGGAGGCTCTGCATTTCACCGGGGTGTTCACCCATTTTGCAGTGGCCGACGGAACCGGCCCGGCCGATGCCGCTTTCTCGGCGGAGCAATATGCCCGCTTTGAAAAGGCCGTTGCATGGCTGGAAGCGCAGGGCTTTTCCTTTGAAGTAAAACATTGCAGTAACTCTGCGGCGATGTTTACTATGCCGCAGGCCCAAACCGATGTGGTTCGGGCAGGGATTATTCTTTATGGCTTGGCCCCTTCCGGAGAAGTGCCGCTGCCTTCGGCTTTTCGGCCGGTGATGCGGTTTTATTCGGTGCTTTCTATGGTGAAGGATCTGCGCCCGGATGAAACGGTCAGTTATGGCCGCACTTATCGGGCTTCTGCCCCCCGCCGGATCGCAACGGTAACCGCCGGCTATGCCGATGGCTATCCCCGGTTGCTTTCCAATCAGGGCTATGTGTTGATTCGGGGGCAAAAGGCGCCCATTCTGGGCCGGGTGTGTATGGATCAGTTCTGCGTGGACGTGAGCGAGATCCCGGAAGCGGCTATGGGCGATTCCGTCACCCTCTTCGGTCCCGGCTTGCCGGTGGATCAAGTGGCGGAATGGGCGGGAACCATTAATTATGAAATTATCTGCGGCATCGCCGAACGGGTGCCGAGGATCTATTTGCCAAAAATCCCAATGTAGGGGGCGGCGGTTCTCGACGCCCCGTTAAAATCTCATCAAACTTCCGGTGCATCGTAAACGCTGCACCCTACAATAAGAATGATGATAGGCCGCTCCCACGGGGCGGCCTCATTTATTAGTGTGGTACGAGAACCGTCCCTGTGACACACTATTCTGAGATCACTTCATCGATATCGTTGCGATGGCAGATATTGAAAAAATAAGTTTTTCCCCATTTACTGCGGTCACAGAGCAAAATTTTCTTTTTGGCCTGCTTCAGCATCACCTGCCGAAGGTGGGTTTCTTCTATGGATAGATCCGTTAATTGCCCTTCATGGTTCAGGCCGTGGCAGGAAAAAAAGAGAATATCTGCATTGATCCGGCGGGCAAAGTCCTCTGCTTCATGGCCTACATAGGCCAAAGAATGATTCAACAACCGGCCGCCGGTGGAAAAGGCGGTCACATTCAGTTGGGCCAGATCCACCGCTGTTTTGGCGCCGCTGGTAATGATGATCAGATCCTTAAACCCGCTTAAATATTTCACCATCCGATTCACCGTGGAGGAACCGTCCATTAAAATCACCATTCCATCCCGCACGTGGGCGGCAGCCTTTTCGGCAATGCGATCCTTGGCGCTTCGCTGGCTTTGTTCCCGAAGGGTTAACGGAATTTCCCGATTGGCGGCTTGCAGGGGAAGGGCGCCGCCATAAACTTTGCGAAGCAAGCCCTTTTGTTCCATAGCCGTGAGATCCCGGCGGATGGTGGGGGCGCTGGCATAAAGGCTCTTCACCAGTTCTTCCACTGTGGCTCGCCCGTGATGCTCCAGATATTCCAGAATTTTTTGCTGGCGTTCTGCAATTAACATTTTGATTCACCTTGATTACTTATGATTATTTTGAATACAAATGGCGATCTTTTATCATTTTTAAGCCAAACTATTGACTATTTATGATCGTCTTGATATGATTTTATCATAAAAATAAAAAAATGCAAGGGAGTTTATGCAATGAAAACAACTGCGGTTCGCCTTCATGGCTGCAACGACCTGCGGGTTGAAACTTTCGACCTGCCGGAGATCAACGAAAACGAATGTTTGATACGGGTGGTATCAGACACAATGTGTACTTCCACCTATAAGGCTGTGATCTAGGGCGGTGCCCATAAGCGGGTTCCCAACAACGTGGAAGAAAATCCCATCATCGTGGGCCACGAAATGTGCGGGGAACTGGTTCAGGTGGGCAAGAATTTGGAAGGAAAATGGAAAGTTGGCCAGCGGGTTGTGATCTAGCCTGCCCTGAAACTGGAAAATTGCTATGATCCCGGCTATTCCTATCCGTATATTGGCGGTAATGCAACTTATGCTGTGGTGCCCGAAGTGGTGCTGGAGCGGGGTTGTCTGGTTCCCTATGGCGGCGATGCGTTCTATAAAGGCTCCTTGGTGGAAGCCATCGGTTGCGTGTTGCGGGCCTTCAAGGGAATGTATCATACCGACTATGAAACCTATGCCCGCACTGATGGTTGCCTGAAAGGCGGCAACTTCGCCATTCTGGGCGGTGCCGGCCCTATGGGTTTGGCCGCCGCAGAAGCCTACCTTTTGGAAAATGCGCCTAAGTTAAATGCTTAAATGAAAAATCCGCCCAAGTGGAACCTGCGATAGAGCAGGGGATCCCAAGGGCGGATTTTTTTATTAGTTCAACCGGGCTACGCCCCAGTTCAGGTAGGTGGCAAAAAGGATCCAAATGAAATAGGGAACCAAAAGCCAGCCGGCAGCGGGGCGGATCTTCCAGAATTTGACCGTTGTTACAAAAACCAGAAGGTCCAAGGCTAAAAGGAAAACCAAGGCCATCCAATAGTTTTCAAATCGGAAGAAAATGATGGGCCATAGGAAATTAATAATCAATTGGCCGATATAGAATTTCAATGCTCTGGCCTTTGCATCCTGTGGGGCCGGGGCCGCCATTACCAAGGCGGCAGCAATGCCCATCAGCGCATAAAGGATCACCCAAACCACCGGAAATAGCCAGCCCGGAGGCGCAAGGGGCGGTTGGTTCAGTTCCGTATATGTGGAACTGAATCCGCCGGAAAGGGCGGCGGCAAGGCCGCCCACGGCCTCGGCTAATAAAATTTGAACCGCAACGGTTTTCAACATGGCTTTTTTCAATGAAAAAACCTCCTCGTTCACAAAATACTTGATTTAGTATATGCAAACGGGGAGGATTTTATTTATCGGGGGATATCGGAGTGTTCTTCCCCTTTCAACAGTTGGTTCACCACGTGCTCGGCCAATTGCAGGCCGGCGGCGGAGGGCACAAAAGAGATGGAGCCCACGGTGGTTTTTCCGCCGTCGTTCACCGGAAATAGGGGTTCTATTGCACCCGAAGAATAGAGCACCCGCAATTTGCGAAACCCTTGTTTTTTCAAACTAAGCCGCATTTTCTTTGCCAAAGGGCACCCTTCGGTTCGATCGAAATTGACAATTTTCTGGCCCCGGGCAGAAAGGCGGTTGCCCGTTCCCATACACATTACCAACGGCCGGTTCTGCTCCCGGCAATAGGCCGCCAGCGCCAGTTTAGCCGGCACATCATCGATACAATCGATGATAAAATCAGCATCTCCCGGCAAAAGTTCTGCCATATTCTCCGGGGTCAGCCGTAGGGGAAGGGTTTTCAGTTCCAGATCCGGGTTGATCTCTTGCAGGCGAGCCGCCGCAACCGCGGTTTTTTGCTTCCCAACGGTGGAGCGCAGGGCCAGCAACTGCCGGTTCAGATTACTTTCGCTGATGGTATCCCCATCGATCAGGGTCAGCTTGCCGATCCCTGCCCGGGCCAAGGCCTCCATACAATGGCCGCCCACGCCCCCTAAACCCAAGAGAACGATATGGGTTCGATTTAGTTTTTCAAGCCCCTCTGCGCCGATCAGCGCCCGGGTGCGAACGGTTCTTTCCATAAGTCCTCCGCAAATAAAAAATAAGAGCCCCGCCTATGCCGTGTACCGCACACGTTTGGTCCCTAACCATAGTTAGGTGGGTTTTTGCCGAAAACGTTTCACAGGCTTCTGAAGATGATTCCAAAATCAGATGCTCACAACGCTTCGAGCGCTATCCCGTAGAATAAGTGTAGGCACAAAATAATACAGTCCACGTACATCGCAGGGTTCTCCGTTATTATACAGTTTCAGCCGGGAATTATTCTTCCTCGCCGGAAATATCGTATTCCTCTTCCAAGGCTTCTTCAAAAAGCGGCAATACTTCGGCCAGCTCGTCATCATCGATGGTAACCAGCAGTTCTTCGCCGTTATCGTCTTCAATGGCCTTTAAAACCACCATCATTCCGTCGCTTTCCAGTTGCTTAACAGGATCGTCGAAATGCTCCACCAAGCCCACATAGGTGATGCCGTTATTTTCAATACTGCCCAGAACTTCAAATTCCAGTTCCCGGCCTTCTTCATCGGTTAACACAATGAAATCGTTTCCGTATTCGCTTGCCATATTCTTTATACTCCTTTATTTACTCTATCTCAGTATACCATAGCCCTATAAAAAAATCAAGGGAATTGAAAAGCACGGAAAAATATGCTATCATAAAGAAAGTGAGGTAGAACGAAATGGAAAAAGTTTTGATTATAGAAGATGAAATTCATATTGCCCGGATGATCCAACTGGAACTGCAGCGGGAAGGCTATGACTGCGATACCGCCCACGATGGCGAAGAAGGGCTGGCCGCCGCTCTGAACGGGGAGTATGATCTGATCCTTTTGGATATTATGCTTCCGAAACGGGATGGCTTTTCGGTTTTGCGGGAACTGCGCAAAACTTCCGGCGTGAAGGTAATGATGCTCACCGCCCGCAGTGAGATCGACGATCGGGTGGAGGGTTTGGATGCCGGCGCCGACGATTACTTAACCAAACCCTTTGCTATGCGGGAACTTTCCGCCCGGGTGCGGGCGGCGTTGCGCCGCCATAAGGAAGGGGAAGGAACCGAACTGCACGCCGGCGAACTGCGGGCCGATCGCTTGGCTTTCCGGGCTTTTTTCGGGCAGGAAGAACTGACCCTGACCCGCAAAGAATTTGAACTTTTGATCTATTTTCTGGAACACGCCGGGGCCGTTTGCTCCCGGGAACAGATTATAAGAGATGTTTGGGGATATGACTATATGGGCGATACCAACCTGATCGACGTGTATATCCGCTATCTGCGCACCAAGATCGACGATCGGTTTGGCGTTCACTATTTCCGCACTGTGCGGGGATTAGGCTATTCCTTTGAGGCGGAACGATGAACAAACAACAAATCAAGGCGGATTATTCCGCCAAGAAAAAAGAACTGAAATTTAATTGGCGCCAAGGGAAAACCGCCCGGAAATACGCCTTTCGGATGCGGAAGACCGAACTGAAATTTGAACTGAAAACCGGCAAAGGTTCCGCCCGGAAAGAAGCTAAAAAGCGGCTTCAGGAAGAAAAACGGGAATATAAAAAACAGGCCTATCTGCAAAAATCCATCTATCTGGAGAAAAAGGCCGCTCTGAAGAAAAAGCGGGATGAGGCGTTGGGCAGTTTGGTTTCCAAGGTGAAGGAGCATTATGCGCCGGAATCCCTGGCCGGCGGCCTGACTTTGAGTTTCACGCTGATCTTTTTGATCTTTGCTTTGGTGCAGGGGATCTTTGTGATCTCGGCCTCTTATTATATTATCAACCAGCGAACAGATGAAACCTTTATAACTGTGGCCGATAGTTTGATCGCCGGCGGGTTGGAACCGGAAATGGCGAAAAAGGTTGCGGAATCTTCGGAACTGAATATCGCCCTTTATCAGGCGGACGGCACGCCCCTTTATTCCTTCGGAATGGAAGCCTTGCAACAACAGTTGCCCTATAATCAGCGCTGGGAAGAATCGTTTTCTTTTCGCTATCAAACCGAAAGTTTGCGGATCTATTCCCGAAAGGTGGAAACGCCGGAAGGTCGCTTTTTCCTGAATATGGCAAAGAGCGTGAAGCGAGAAGATGCCCTGCTTTCCATTATCGTTAATCTTCTTTTGGTGGCAGTGGCCATCGCAGGGAGTGTTAGTTATCTGGTGGGCTATCGCACCAACCGAAAAATGTTACGCCCCATCGGCGTTTTGGGCCGGGCTATGGAAGAAACCAACGCCTCCAACCTTTCGGAACGGTTGGAAACCGAAAATATCCGCACCGAACTGGTGGAAGTGGTGGGGGCCTATAATCGGATGCTGGATAAGATCCAATTGGCCTATGAACAGCAAAAACAGTTCGTTTCCAATGCTTCCCACGAATTGAACACGCCTTTGGCTGTGATCAGCGGATATAGCGATATTCTGGCCCGCTGGGGCACAGAAGATGAGGCGGTCACCCGGGAGGCGGTGGATGCTATTCTGGCTCAAACCAGCCATATGCAAGCCCTTCTGGAACGCCTGTTATTTATTGCCAGAAGCGATAACGGCCGTATTCAAACGGAACTTCAACCGATTCCGCTGGCGCCTCTCTGCAACGAAATTTTGCAGGATTTCCGTATGATGCACCCCAACCGGCAATTCTCATTGGACGGGGAGATCACAGCCCTTTGCGATGAAGGGATGATGCGGCAGATTTTGGTGATTTTATTGGATAACGCGGTGAAGTTCACCGATGCGGAAGGGCAGATTTCCCTGCGCCTTTCTTCCCGGCGGGGCAAGGCCTGCCTGGAAGTGCAGGATAACGGCATCGGAATGACGCCGGAAGTGGCCGCTCAAGTGTTTGAGCGCTTTTATAAAGGGGATAGTTCCCATAATGAAAAGGGCTTTGGCCTGGGGCTTTCCATTGCAAAATTAATGGCAGAGGCCCAAAAGGGCACCATCACCCTCCAATCTGCTCCCGACGAAGGAACAACTTTTATTTTGATGTTAAATATATAAGCACCTTTCGGAACTTTCAAACTACACGGTTTGAAAGTTTTTGGGGGATTTTAAAAGGACCCTTTTTTCAAAAAGGGTCCTTTGGTATTATTTATTCAGTTCCTTATAGGCCAGCAGGAATTGGTTCATTTCGTCCAGGAGGGCATCCTTTTGGTTGATGCGCAGGGTGAAATAGGGTTTCGCACTCATAGAATAAAGCACCCGCCCTTTCAGTTCTTTCACCAACCCGGCCAAGAGGGAAGGCTCTGCCTCCGGGCAGAAGAAAAGAACCGAATCCATCTTTTGCTTAATATCTAAAATACCGCAGGAACGGGCCAATGCCCGCAAAAGGGCGATCTTCATTAAATTGAGCACGCATTGGGGCGGATCGCCAAAACGGTCGCAGAGTTCATCGGTCATATCGGAAAAATCGTCGTCGCTAGCCAGAGCGGCGATTTTTTTATAAAGATCGATCCGGGTTTTCTCACTGGGCACATAATCCTTGGGAATAAAGGCGCTAACGGAAATATCAATGGCGCACTCGTTTTCCTGGCGGGGAGCGGTGCCTTGTTCTTCCAAAACCACTTCATTCAGGATCCGCATATACATTTCATAGCCTACCACATTCATCTGGCCGTGTTGCCGCTCGCCTAAAAGGGCGCCGGCACCCCGGATCTCCAGATCCCGCATTGCAATTTTCAGGCCACTGCCAAATTCGGTGAATTCCCGGATGGTGGCCAGCCGCTTGGCGGCTACTTCATTCAGGAGGGAGCCTTGCCGATAGGTGAGATAGGCATAGGCCCGGGTACTGCTCCGGCCCACCCGGCCCCGGATCTGATGGAGTTGCGAAAGGCCCAGCCGATCCGCATCCTCGATGATGAGGGTATTGGCGAAGGCCACGTCGATGCCGGTTTCGATGATGGTGGTGCAAACCAAAATATCCACTTCGTGGTTCAAAACCCGCTCCCAGACCTTTTCCAGTTCGGTGCCGGTCATACGCCCGTGGCCCACAGCGATCCGGGCCTCCGGCAGGCGCTCTTGCAATTTTTCAGCAATGCGGTCAATGGCCTCGATATCGTTTTTCATATAGAAAACGCAACCGCCTCGTTTGAGTTCTTTAGCCATAGCCGAGAGCAAAAGGTCAAAATCGTATTCCAGAACATAGGTGGAAACCGGTTGCCGGTCCGCCGGGGGATCTTCGATAATAGAAAGATCCCGAATCCCCGAAAGGGCCATATTCAGGGTGCGGGGAATGGGGGTGGCGCTCATCGTTAAAACGTCTACGCCCACTGAAAGGCTTTTGATCTTCTCTTTATGCTTCACGCCGAACCGCTGCTCTTCATCGATGATTAAAAGCCCCAGTTTTTTGAATTGCACATCCTGGGAAAGGAGCCGATGGGTGCCGATGATGATATCAATGGTGCCGGCCTTTAGATCTGATAAAATTTGTTTCACTTCTTTGGGCGTGCGGAACCGATTCAATACCGCCGCCCGGATGGGAAAATCGGAAAAACGGGCTAAAACCGTTTGATAGTGTTGCTCCGAAAGGATGGTGGTGGGGCAGAGGATGGCGGCCTGAAAGCCGTTATCAATAGATTTGAAGGCGGCCCGCAGAGCCACTTCCGTTTTGCCGAACCCCACATCTCCGCATAGGAGCCGATCCATAGGATAATGTTGCTCCATATCCTGTTTGATCTCCTCCACGCATCGCACTTGGTCGGGGGTTTCTTCATAGGGGAAGCCCTCTTCGAAACGCAATTGCCAATCGGTATCGGGATCGCAGGCCAAGCCGGGGGCTTTCAACCGCTTGGCATAAAGTTCAATAAGTTCTTTGGCAATATCCCGGGCTTGGTTTTTCACTTTCGCTTTGGTCTTTTCCCATTGGCTGCTTCCAAGGCGGGAAAGTTTCACCGTTTGATCTTCGGCAGTGCCGATATATTTAGAGATCAGATCCAATTGCGGGCAGGGAACAAAGAGGGTATCGCCCTTATCATAGCCGATCACAATATAATCTTTGGTAACCCCTTGATTTTCTACTTGACGGATGCCTTTATAGACCCCAATGCCGTGGGAAACGTGCACCACCAGATCGCCGGGGTTGATATCGTTGAAGGAACGGATTTTTTCTCCTTTTGGATTCCGGCTTCGATGGGGGCGGCTTTCCGCCTTTCGGGCCCCATCGGATAAAACCAGCAATTTGGCATCCGGGAACCGTACATTCAGATTTAAAGCGCTTTCTTGGCAACAAATGGCGCCTGCTTTGGGGCATTCGCTTAAAGGCAGGCTCCAATCCAAAAGCCGAGTTTTCAGTTCCTGCAACCGCTCTCCCCGGGCGGTGAGGCAAACGGTGTAGCCCTCGGCAACGGCCTGTTGCAGTTCGTTTTGCAAAACCTCTTCCTGATAGAAGGGCAGATGATCTTCTAAAAAGCGGATCTGCCGCAGTTCGCCCAAGGGCTGATCCAAATTGCCCGGCGATAGGGCCGAAAACAGAATGGTTTGGCCGTTCCAGCGGGCTTCAAACGCCTCTTTAGAAAGGAAATAATGCCCATCGGCCATATAATCGCCCTTCTCGGCATGGCGGGTCATTTCCTCTTGTAATTGCCATTCCATAAAGGCCAGCGTTTTTTGTTGCTGGGCATATTCTTCGATAAAAAGCAGGCCGTTATGATCATGAAGGGGCGTGAAAAGTTCAGGATAGAGCAGGGGCAAATAGCGGTCCACTGCCACCTCCCGGCCGTTTTCCAGCCGCTCGATGTCCCGGGCCAGCCCCGGATGGGGCTCTTGCTCATTCAGGCTTTTCAGCAGGGGCAGCAGTTGCTGTTCTTCGCCCCGGCGGGAACCGCACCCCACCAACTCGGCTTGATCCAAGGTTTCTAAGGTGCGCTGGGTGAGGATATCGAAGGTAACGATCCGATCGATCTCATCGCCGAAAAACTCGATCCGCAGGGGATCCGGATAGTTGGGGGAGAATACGTCTAAAATTCCGCCCCGGCGGGCAAAGGTGCCGCCGCCCTCCACCAATTCAAAACGAGTGTAGCCCCGCTCGGCAAGATATGCAACGATGGCCTCAATATCGGCTTCTTCCCCCACTTTTAAGAGCAGGCCGTGATCCTCCGCTGTTTCAGCGGGAGCACAGGGCATCAAAAGGGCCGGCAGAGTGGCTAAAATCAGTTGATAATCGCCTCGTCGCAGTTTATTTAAAATATCTTCCCGGCTGCTTTCGCTTTCCCGGGAATGGGCCGAAAAGGTATCAAAAAGGAATTCCCGTTCCGGCAGATAGTAGACCTTTTCGCCCAAAAGGGCGCGAAAAGTTGCGAGAATTTCTTGAACCCCCGCCTCTCGGCTCAGGATGAAAATTCCCTTATGATTCAGTTTTTCGCAAAGATGAGCCGCTGCCAGCAAACAGCCATTGCCCTGCAAACCGTTTAGGGCAATGGGCCGATCGCCCTGGATGGGCAAGCCTTGCAGGCCCGGCTCCCGCTCCAAGAGGGAAACCAATCTCATTTGCATCACCTGTTAAACCGATTTTGGGCTTTTGCCAGTTCTCCGTTCATTAATAGGGTTAGACATTCCGGCAACCCTTGATAAAGATCATTCAGAACCTTGAGATCTTCGGCGGAAAATTTGCCCAAAACCCAATCCGCCAGATCATAGTCCGGATGGGGTTTTTGGCCCACGCCGATCTTGATCCGCATCAGTTGCTGGGTGCCCAGAACCCGGAGAATATCCTTCAGCCCGTTATGGCCGCCGTCGCTCCCCTTATCCCGGATCCGCATCCGGCCCACATCCAGGGAAACATCGTCGGCTATCACAATGATATGATCCACCGGGATCTTATAGAAGGAGCCGATCTCGTTCACTGCCTTGCCGGAAAGATTCATAAAGGTCATGGGTCGCACGAATAATAATTCCCGATCCCCTTGCTTTGCCACCCGGTATTCGGCAGAGGATTTTCCTTTGGAAGGGCCGGCGTGAAAGGCTTCTTCTAACACATCCAAGGCCAAAAAGCCGGCGTTATGGCGGGTTTCTTCATATTGCTTGCCGGGATTTCCCAGCCCCACGATCATAAAACGCTCTTTGTTATTCTTCAAAAACATTCTTGTTACCTCGCTTATGTTCATTAGTGTATCACAGTTTTAGAAAAATTTCAATCACTTCCCGGATTGACATAGGAATTTTGGGGTGCTATAATCATCAAAAAAAGGAGGCAGGGCTGATGATACGAAAACCAACTGAAAAATATTATTTTTCATCGGCGCCGGAGGCGGGGCAGAATCCTTATATGGGGATTATGAGTTTCCAACATTTCCGGGGCGAAAAGATGTATTCCGATATCGTGGTATTGCCGGAAAATAAGTTAACAGAAACCGAGCGGGTGGAGGTGTATCCCCCCTCCCCGGATGCGGAAGAAAAGGGGCGGGAACAGGGCTATTATCCCGACACCTCCATTGCCTATATCCGGATCCTTTGGAAGGAATTTGAACCCCGTCAAGGGGAATATAATTACGCTTTCGTCGATCGTATTATCGAGGAGGCAAGAGCCCATAACCAGAGCCTGATCTTCCGGCTGATGCCCCACAGCACACGGGCAGAGGACGACGTGCCCGATTGGCTGAAGGAACTGATCCCCTGCCCGGCCTGATCGCCCATCAATCCGCCCTGCAGGGCGGCAAGGTAATGGACGTACCCGATCTGGGGGATCCCCCCGCCCATTGGGAAGTGGTACCTTCCGAGAAATAACACGCACCCCCGCAGTTTTCAACTGCGGGGGTTTTCTATCACTTTGAAGTTATGGCAGTGAATGGTATTTGATACTTTACAATGGAGTGAAGGATCGGTATAATAGAGGAATAAGGAGTGGATGAAAAATGTCTGAATTATTGGAAATTATTATGATCCTGAGTTTTGGCGCCTCTTGGCCTATGAACGTGATGAAATCCTGGAAGGCTCGCACCACCAAGGGCAAGAGTTTAGCCTTTTTGTGCCTGATCCTGTTCGGGTATATTGCGGGGATCGCCGCTAAGTTGATCAACGAGGCTTATATGGCAAGTTTCGCTCAAAAATGGTATGTACTTTTCTTCTACGTATTGAACTTTTTAATGGTAAGCGTGGATCTTTGCCTTTACGTGCGCAACTACCGTTTGGATAAAATGGCCCAGAGGGAGGAGCAGTAAATGTTTGAAATTCGTATTCCGGATCTGAAAAAATATGAAAAGGACATACTGGCTTTTGAAGCCTGCCCGGCAGAAAAGGGGAAGATCGTATTTTACGGCTCTTCCGGTTTTACCCGCTGGAAAACGGAACGCTGGGGGATGCGGAATTTGGAGGATGATATCCGGATGAAGGATGGCTCTGCCGCCGCTATCAACCGGGGGATCGGCGGTTCTACTGCCGAAGAACTGCTTTACTATTATCACCGGGTGATCAAGCCGTTGGAGCCCCGGGCATTGATCTTGCGGGTCTTCCCCAACGACCGTGTCTATGGGTATAGCCCGGCGGAGATCCTGTTCCTGCTTTCCCGGATCTTTGCCTATGCCCGGGCAGATTT
>JAZNEH010000230.1:0-1992 GCA_045588515.1 Eubacteriales bacterium | reverse complement strand
AACTTCTGCCGCCACTTCTTTGGCGACTCGGGCGTTTTTAAAGGTGACAACGCCGCCCAAAGAAATGGACCAACCCAATTTTAAGATCTCCCGCAGGGATTCCACAGAGCCGCTATAGCAATGCAGAATGCCCCGATTGTTGGGATGCTCTTTTAAGATATCCAAAGTATCTTTCATAGCATCCCGGGTGTGGATCACCACCGGAAGATCCAGTTCTTCTGCCAGAGTCAACTGGGCGTGGAACCATTTTTTTTGCACTTCTCGGGGCGAATTCTCATAATAGTAATCTAAGCCGATCTCGCCAACCGCAACAACCTTTGGATGTTTGAGCATTTCCCTTAATTGATCCAAAGCGGCTTGCCCGCCTTCTTCCAATTCGTTTGCTTCTTGGGGATGGATACCAATGGCGGCGTAGATATAATCATATTGATCTGCCATAGCCAACGTGTCCCGGCAGGAAGAAAGGCAACACCCTGAGTTGATGAGCCGCCGGATACCGGCGTTTTTGATAGCAATTAAAACATCGTTCCGATCCCCGTCGAACTTGGGATCGTTCATATGGGCGTGTACGTCGATCATCGGATCACCGCGCCCGGTTCCAGGCTATCATCCAAGAAGACCACCTTCACGCCGTCGGCACTGTCGGCGGCCAGAAGCATCCCTTCGCTCAAAGTGCCTCTTAACTTGGCGGGCGCCAAGTTATCCACCAAGATCACCTTTTTGCCGATCAAGTCTTCGGGTTTATAGTATTGAGCAATGCCGGAAAGCACTTGCTTTTCGCCGCTTCCGTTGTCCACCGTCATTTTCAAAAGTTTATCACTTTTGGGCAAGGGCTCGCAGGTTTTGATTTCGGCCACCCGGAGTGCAACTTTGGCGAAATCATCGATGGAGATGATGGCCAATCCTTCCGGTTTCTTTTCTTCTTTTTTCTCAGCCTTTTCCGCCGCTTTCGCTTTGGCTTCATTGATGGCTTTGATTTCTTCGGTTTTCTTTGCAATGTCGATCCGGGCAAAGAGAATTTCCGGGTTCCCCACAAAGGAGCCGGGTTTCAAAAGACCAAAGGTCTTGGCGTCTTCCAAACTCTGATCTGCAACGCCGATCTGGCTGAAGATCTTTTCGCAGGTTTCGGGGATGATGGGCTTCAGCAGGGTGGCGGCAATGCGGATGCACTCCAGCAGGTTATAAAGCACAGTGCCTAAACGTTCGTGGTCGCCATCAGGCTTGCCCAGAATCCAAGGCTCTGTTTCGTCAACGTATTTATTGGCCCGGCGCAGTAAGGTGAATACTTCGTCGATGGCATCAGCGGTGTGCATAGCATCCATCAGTTTTTCCATCTTGGCGGGCGTTTCGGCGGCAATAGCCTTCAATTCGGCATCCAGTTCCGTTTCGGCGGCGGGGGCTTTGATCTCTCCGTCAAAATATTTCTTCGTCATCGAAACGGTACGATTCACCAGATTGCCCAGAATATTGGCTAAATCGCCGTTGATCCGCTCCATCATCAATTCGTAGGAAATAACGCCGTCGTTAGCGAAGGGAATTTCGTGAAGTAAATAATAACGCACAGCGTCCACGCCAAAAAGATCCACCAGATCATCAGCATAAAGCACGTTTCCTTTGGATTTGCTCATCTTGCCGTCGCTCATAATCAGCCAGGGATGGCCGAATACCTGCTTGGGCAGGGGCTCGCCCAATGCCAAAAGGATGCAGGGCCAGTAGATGGTGTGGAACCGAACGATATCCTTGCCGATCAGGTGCATATCGGCCGGCCAGAAGGTTTTATATTGCTCGGTGTGGTTTCCTTCGGGATCGTAGCCGGCGAAGGTGATATAATTGGAAAGGGCATCGATCCAAACATAAACCACGTGCTTGGGATCAAATTCCACAGGGATGCCCCAGTTAAAGGACGTTCTGGAAACGCAAAGATCCTGCAAACCGGGTTTCAGGAAGTTATTCACCATCTCATTCTTCCGGGCCTGGGGCCAGATGAATTCA
>JAZNEH010000229.1:0-1553 GCA_045588515.1 Eubacteriales bacterium | reverse complement strand
GGGTGCCGCCGTTGAAGACAAAAGTCTTCAATTTTTCTGCAAAAGAGGGTGCAATTGCCATAGCAGAGGGCAAGATGATCAGTTCATATTGGCTGAGATCATTAGAAAACTCTTCGTGGAGAATATCCACGGAAATATTCTCCTCCCAAAACATTCGGTAATAACCCGAAAGGCTATCCACTGCCATCTTATTATTTTTTCGGCCGGTAGCAGCCCAATCGGCAAAATAGGAGCGAATGCTAAAAACCAGTGCAATCTTAGCAGAAGCACTTTCTCCCTTTTTAAAAAGATCTTCATTCTCCGAAAGCAACTTTCCGATGGCGGCGGCACGCGCAGTCAGCGGGGTGGGACCTCCATCAAAATCGGCCATGGCATAGCCGCCCATCTCAGGCCCCAAGCGCTCCTTTCGATATTGCCAATAGAGGAGTCCTTTGGCACCATGGCGGATAGATTCCAGCGAGAATTGATCAAAAGTTTCATTATCGATCCGCCCCGTTTGATGAAAGATCCCACCGGTGATTCCGGCGGTAAGTTCCGATTGCCAGAATTCCTTTCCATTGGCAGCGCTACGGGTAGCATCGCATCCAAGCCCCAACATAACGCTATCCTCTTTGGTTGACGGAAAGGCGCTATATCCCCATTTATCGAAGATTTCAGCATTTTTCCAATCATCAAACGCCATACCGCCAAGCTGAGGGCAGGTAACCGCACCGCCGCCCCAAGCATGGGCAATGACCGGCTTATTATCATATTTCTTCAAGACAGAAGTGCGCCAAGCAATCTCATCGGCGATATTTTCAACGGTGAACTGCCGAAAATCGATATAATCGCTAAAGGAGGCGGTCCAGCGCGGAGGGCGCACCTGATCAAAGGATTCATAAAAATATCCCCATGCATTATTCAGCGCTTCAATGGTTCCGTATTTTTTCTTCAACCATTGCTGATATTTTTTCACTGAGGCAGGGCAATAGCAAAAGATCCCATTGGGCTTTTTAGTCATATCTACCCATTCATGAGGTTCATTCATCGGCTCATAGAAGGCCACATTATCATAATCTTTAGTAACCGAGAGAACTGCTTTGATAAACCGTTCTTCAATATGCCGAACCTCGGGATGATCAAAGCAAAGCCCCGGCCAGCCACCGGAGGGGGTATTGGGGCGGACCGCCGGCTCAAAGGGATTTCCGTCTGCATCCATATAATAATATTCCGGATATTTTTCAATCGCCCAGGCAGGAGCGGCGTGGAGATGAAAGAGGAGGCCCACCTGAAGATCGTTTTTCTTGCAAAGATCCAAAAAATGCCGAACATAATCAAGATCATAGCAACCTTCACTCCGCTCAATACAGTTCCAAACAAGCCATGCCCGCACAGTATTAAAGCCAAGCGCCTTGATATTTTGAAGATCTCTTTCCCATTGATCCCGTTCGGGGGTAAAACCGCGAAGATATTGAGTTCCGAATACAAACATTTTCAAAATTCCTCTCTAAGCAAACAACAGCCGAACCATCAGGATCGTCTGCTTTAATATTATACACCCAAACGTTTGGATC
>JAZNEH010000228.1:0-3774 GCA_045588515.1 Eubacteriales bacterium | reverse complement strand
GAATGCTCCCCGCCGTTTAAATTCCGTAGGCCCCGGTGAGGGGATCTCGGAAAAGTGGAATTTCCGGCGCACGCCAAGTGAAGAGAACAAAGGCGACGGCAATTGCCCAAAGGGCGATGCGGGCCGCTTTTGAATTCCGGCAGGGAATTCCACGGTGAAAGAGTGCCGTTTCCAAAAGGAATGTTACGGCCGCTGCCATATAAAAGATGGCAATATTGAACCAATCGGGCGAAGGGCCAAAGGCTCCGTTGAAGGTATAAAAAACCACCGGGATCGTCAGGATCCCCGCAAGGGTTCCCCAAAGTTTCACACATTGGAATTCCGGGTAGTCTTCTTTCAGGGCTCGGCCTTCAATGCCGGCAAAGAGGAATAGAGGGAAAAAGAGTAGTTTCATATGTTCCCAAGTAGATTCATTCACCCCGGAAAAGGCGGCCACCAACGGACTTTGATCGCTCCAGTCAAAGGCGAAATGAAGCAGGATCCCTAAAATGCCGGTGAAGAGAAATCCGGCCCATTGCCATTTTAGTAATTTCAAATCAAACACCTCATTTATTATATATACGGCCGGCTGTTTTTTATTCGCCCGCCGCCTTGCAATCCCATTTAGAATGGATCATAATAAATATGATAATAACGCTGAAACGTCTGGTAACGGTGGAATAGTCGAGGAGAAAAATCTGAAGATTATTCGGCTGTACCCGGTTTATGAAATGTCCCCGATGCTATAAGGCTTCCCGACAGTAAAAGTAATCGGCAAAAACAAATAATGCGCGGGTGGAATCACTCGCGCATTGCTTGTTCAATTATTGCCATGGCAGTTGCGGCCTGGGCCTCTGTGGCGGCGGGCACCCCTTCCAGCGGATAGGGGCGGCCGGCAGCCTCATATTTGGGCTTGCCCATAGTGTGGTAAGGCAAAACTTCGATCTTTTGAAGATTGCTAAAGGGTTTTAAAAACTGCCCCAATGCTCGGAGTTCAGCCTCTCCATCGGTCAGCCCCGGCACCAATACGTGGCGGATCCACATAGGGATCCCTTTTTCGTTTAGGTGACGGGCGAAGGCCAGTGGGTGTTCATTGGAATGGCCGGTCAGCCGTTGATGGAATTCCTCGTTTATTTGTTTAATATCCAGCAATACCAGATCAGTGGCCGCCAACAGTCGGTCGAATTTCTCGGGTGCGTGGGGTTCAAAGCAGATGCCGGAAGTATCCAAACAGGTATGGACTCCTCGGGCTTTGGCTTTTTCAAAAAGTTCGGTCAAAAAGGGAAGTTGAAGCATAGGTTCCCCACCGGTGGCGGTGATGCCTCCGCTTTTATAAAAAGGGCGGTTGCGGAGCATCCGCTCCAAAATGGCATCGGCGGTCAGGAATTCGCCGCCATGGACCGTTTGGGTATCCGGGTTATGGCAATATAAGCATTTCATCGGGCAACCCTGAAAAAATACCACGAATCGAACGCCCGGACCGTCTACCGAGCCAAAGGTTTCAATGGAATGAATATGTCCTTCCATCGTTAAATTGCGGAATGGAAGGTGCGGCTGATGACCTCATCCTGCTGTTCTTTCGTCAGTTTGATAAAGTTTACCGCATAGCCGGAAACCCGGATGGTTAACTGGGGATAAAGTTCGGGATGTTTTTGGGCATCCAGCAAGAGTTCCCGGTCAAAAACGTTAACGTTCAAGTGGAATCCGCCCTTTTCGGCGTAGCCATCCAGTAACGACACCAGATTTTCTTCCCGCTCCTCATCGGTTTTGCCCAAAGCGGCGGGCACAACGGTGAAGGTGTTGGAGATCCCATCCTGAGAATCGGAGAAGGGCAGTTTGGCAACGGATGCCAAAGAAGCAACAGCGCCATGGGTATCCCGGCCGTGCATAGGGTTGGCGCCGGGTGCAAAGGCTTCGCCGGCTTTGCGCCCGTCGGGGGTGGCACCGGTGTTCTTGCCATAGGTCACGTTGGAAGTAATGGTCAGAATAGAGGTGGTGGGGATGCCGTTGCGGTAGGTGTGGTTCTGGCGCAGTTCATCCTTAAAGAACCGCAGAACTTCCTTGGCAATATCGTCTACCCGATCGTCGTCGTTGCCGAATTTGGGGAAATCCCCTTCCACAATATAATCGGTTACGATGCCCTTTTCGTTGCGAACCACTTTAACTTTGGCGTATTTAATGGCAGAAAGGGAATCAGCAACAACCGAAAAGCCTGCAATGCCGGTGGCAAACCAGCGGGTTACGTTCTTATCGTGCAGGGCCATCTGGAGCCGTTCGTAACTGTATTTATCGTGCATATAATGGATGATGTTCAGGGCGTTCACGTAAACCCGGGACAGCCATTTCATCATAGCCTTATATTTTTCCATCACGTCGTCGTAGTCCAGATAATCTCCTTCCACAGGGCGATAATCCGGAGCGATCTGTTGGCCGGTGATTTCATCCACGCCTCCGTTGATCGCGTAAAGCAGGCATTTCGCCAGGTTGGCGCGGGCGCCAAAGAACTGCATTTCTTTGCCGATCCGCATAGAAGACACGCAACAGGCAATGCCGTAGTCGTCGCCGTGGAGAGGGCGCATCAGATCGTCGTTTTCATATTGCAAAGCGTGATGCTTAATGGAAATTTCAGCGCAGTATTTTTTGAAGGCTTCCGGCAACTGGGTGGACCACAGTACCGTCAGGTTGGGTTCGGGTGCGGCGCCGATGTTGTTCAAGGTGTTCAAATAGCGGAAACTCATTTTGGTTACCAAGGGTTTTCCGTCGGTAGCCATCCCGCCGATGGATTCGGTAACCCAAGTGGGGTCGCCGGCGAAAATAGCGTTGTAATCGGGGGTGCGGGCAAAGCAGACCATCCGCAGTTTCATCACAAAATGATCGATGATCTCCTGCACTTCCTGTTCGGTGATGGTGCCTTCCGCCAGATCCCGTGTAGCATAGATATCTAAGAAGGTACTGGTGCGGCCCAGGCTCATAGCGGCGCCGTTTTGTTCCTTCACAGCCGCCAGATAGGCAAAGTAAACGGCCTGAGTGGCTTCCCGGAAGTTGGTGGCGGGCTTGGAAATATCGCAACCGTAGGAGGCCGCCATCTCTTTCAGCATTTCCAAAGCACGGATCTGCTCAGAGAGTTCTTCCCGCTCCCGGATCACGTCGTAATACATAATCACCCGGGTGGTGTCCTTTTGATATTGCTTATATTCGATCAGCCGATCCACCCCATAAAGGGCTACCCGCCGATAGTCGCCAATGATCCGGCCTCGGCCGTAGGCATCGGGCAGGCCGGTGATGATATGGCTGGAACGGCAACGGCGCATTTCGGGGGTATAAACGTCGAAGACGCCGGCGTTATGGGTCTTGCGGTGTTCGGTGAAAAATTCCACCACCTCGGGATCCACCGTATAGCCGTTATCCTTGCAAGCCTTCACTGCCATCCGGATGCCGCCGTTGGGCTGAAGCGCCCGTTTCAGGGGCTTATCGGTTTGCAGACCGATGATCTTTTCTTTGTCTTTATCGATATAACCGGGAGCGTGAGAAGTGATGGTGGAGATCAGTTTGGTATCCATATCCAGCACGCCGCCCTTGGCGATCTCTTGCTTTTTCAGTTCGCTAACCTGCTCCCAAAGATCCAACGTATTCTGCGTGGGGCCTTCCAAAAATTCCGGCCCGCCGTAATAGGGAGTATAGTTTTTATGAATAAAACTGCGCACGTCGATCTCATCGACCCATTTCCCTGCGTTAAAACCTCTCCAAGCGTCGTTCATTTTTTATCCTCCGATCTATTGAACAATAAAACCCGGC
>JAZNEH010000227.1:0-7638 GCA_045588515.1 Eubacteriales bacterium | reverse complement strand
TTCATATGTCATTCTCCTTTTATGATGATACTATCATTCTATCTTGTTTGAAAAAGATTGTCAATAATTTTGTCTTCGAAATGAAATATCATCTTGCAATATGAGTTTATTTCTTATATAATAAAAAAGTAATAAGACCCTGAGGGAGGATGGAGTTTATGGGAAGAAATAAAATCAGCATTTCCGTGGCGGGCTTTGAGTTCGTTGTTACCACTGAGGAAGAGCGGGAATATACCCTGGCTTTAGCCCAAACAGTGGATCAGAAAATCCGGGAGATTGTGAAAGGAAATGATAAATTGAGCATTTCGATGGCCGCCATCCTCAGTTGCCTGGATCTTTGCGATGAAAATGAGAAAAATAAGGCCGCCTGCGCTCGGCTTCGGGATGAGATCCGCTATTATTTTGAGCAGATCGAGGCTTTAAACGGTATGAGCGCCGATCAGGCAAAAATGGAGCAACTGATGCGAGAAAACGAAGAATTGCGCCTGCAGTTGCAACAGTATCAGGCCGGCCAGATCGGGTTTCAGCAATGAACATTCTTCTGGCCTCCGGCTCTCCTCGGCGGAAGCAATTGCTGGAGGAGATGGGCCATCGGGTAACGGTGGTGAAGCCGGATTTTGATGAATCCGGTGTTGCAGAAAAGGATCCGCAAAAGTTGGTGGCCGCATTGGCGGCCGGCAAGGGCCGTTCAGTGGCGCCGCCGGCTGATGAATTGCTGGTGGCGGCTGATACGATTGTAGTTTTCGAGGGAAAGGTTTTGGGCAAGCCCTGTTCTCCGGCAGAAGCCTTTCGGATGCTGAAAGCTATGAGCGGCCGGAGCCATTGGGTCTATACCGGCGTTTATCTGGCGAAAAGCGGTAAAGAGCGGATCTTTGTGGAAGAGGCCGAAGTGCAGTTCCGCCCCCTCAGCGATCAGGAGATCAACGCTTATATCGCAACGGGTTCGCCGATGGATAAGGCGGGGGCTTATGGCATTCAGGATAGCGGCTTTGTGGCCGGCTATCGGGGTAGTTATCATAATATTATGGGATTTCCAACGGAAAAATTTCAGGAAGAAGCGGAAAGGATATGAAAATGGAATTCAACAAAGAAAAGATCTTGCATTTTTTACGAAAATTAAGATTCAATAATTATACAGATATCGGCATTGATCTGGGCACTGCCAATACCATCGTTTATCGAAGCGGGAAGGGCATTATCCTGCGGGAGCCCAGCGTGGTTGCCATTGATACGGCGATGAACCGGGTTGTGGCTGTGGGCCAGGAAGCCAAGGATATGATCGGCCGCACGCCGATGAGCATCCGGGCAGTGCGCCCCTTGAAAGAAGGCGTGATCGCTGATTTTGAAAGCGGGGCCGCTATGCTGCGCTTTTTCCTGAAAAAGACGATGGGGAATAATGCTTTTTCCCGGAAGAGAATTTTGATCTGCATCCCCTTTGGCGTTACCGACGTGGAACATCGGGCGGTGGAAAATGCCGCCTATGAAACCGGTGCGAAGGATGTTCGGATCATTGAAGAACCGCTGGCGGCGGCGATTGGCGCCGGCCTGCCTGTTGGGGAACCCACCGGCAGTATGGTGGTGGATATCGGCGGCGGCACTTCCGAAGTGGCTGTGATCTCTCTGGGCGGGATCGTTAGTTCCCGTTCTGTTCGTGTGGCGGGGGATTCTTTTGATGCGGCCATTGTTGCCTATGTGAAAAAGACCTTTAATCTGCTGATCGGCGATCGCACGGCAGAAGAAATCAAATTTGAGATCGGCTCCGCCTATCCCGTTGAGGACGAAAAGATGATGAGCGTGCGGGGCCGGGATCTGATCAGCGGCCTGCCCAAAAACGTGGATATCTCTGCTTCCCATATCCGGGAAGCTTTGCAGGAATCCATTCAGGTAGTGATCGATGCCATCAAGCAGACTCTGGAAGATACGCCCCCCGAACTGGCGGCGGATATCATCGACCACGGCATTACGCTAACCGGTGGCGGTGCGTTGCTGCGGGGCTTGGATACCTTGATCAATAAAGAAACCGGGATGCCGGTGCATATTGCGGAAGATCCCTTGGATTGCGTGGCTTTGGGCACCGGCAAGAGTTTGGAAAACCCCGTTCTTTGGGCTAGCCTGACCCGGTAATGAGAGAGTTTTTTCGTTCAAAAATCTTTATCGTTCTTTGCATTGTGGCGATTCTTTTAATGGGAATGTCTGTGATGGATATGGCGGCCCACGGCAAGATGACCTTTTTTGAAAACATTGCCGGCACGTTGATTACGCCTGTTCAGAAATTCTGCACAACGGTGATCCGCCATGGGGGGAACCTGGTGGAAGCCTATACGGAATATGACGCTCTGAAAGAGGAAAATGAAAAACTCAAAAATGAGTTGGCCAGCGCCGGGCAATTGATCCGGGATGCAGAAGAAGCGGTAAATGAAAATAAAAGTTTGAAGGCGATGCTGGGCATTGCCGAGGCAAACCGGGAATTTGAGTTTGCCACCTGCTTGGTTGTTGGGAGCGATCAGAACGGCTATTCCCACACCCTCACGTTGGATAAGGGCAGTATCGATGGGTTGAAATATAAGGACCTGGTGATGACGGCCGATGGGGTTGTGGGGTATATTAACGAAGTGGGGCTAACTTGGAGCAAGGTGGTAACCGTTTTGGATTCCGCCTGCGAGATCGGCGCCATTGTTACCCGCACGCAGGATGTGGGCGTTCTGGATTGGGATTATGCCCTTTCGGAAGAGGGGCTTTTGAAATTGGCCTATCTCAACACCGAAGTGGTTTTGAATAACGGAGATGCTGTGGAAACCAGCGGCGTAGGCGGGGTATTCCCCAAGGGAATCCTGCTGGGCCGGGTGCGGGAGTTGAAAAGTGAAAGCCACGGGATCTCCCAGTATGCGGTTCTGGAGCCGGCTGTGAACGTGAATGAGGTCAGCACGGTTTTTGTTATCACCAATTTTGAAAGTGAGAACTGATGTTTAGCAATCCGCGGAGCTATTGGAAAATTCTTTTATATGTGATCTTAACATTGGTATGTTTTCTGTTGCAAAGCGTACCGGTTTTCGGCGTGCGCTTTTTAGGGTGTGCGCCTTCTCTTTTGTTACTTTTAACGCTGGGGGTTGCCTTTTTTGAAGCGCCGGCTCAGGCGGCAGTTTTTGGCCTGATCGCCGGCCTGCTTTCCCAGTTGATGACCGCCACGGTGGTGGGATTTGATGCCGTTTTTTTTATGTTTGCGGCTTTTTTGATCTCTATCTCTCTGGAATTCTTTCTGCAACGTAAATTTTTTGTTTATTTTCTGGTGGCTTTACTCTTTTTGGCGGTTTATCTGCTGCTGCAATATGCTTTTGCCAGGCTGTTGGCGGATAGCCTGCGGTTTTCTGTGGCCTTGGTCCGCCGGATCTTGCCTTCCTTCTTTTTTACGGGGCTTTTTGCGTTGCCCATTTATTGGATCCTTTATCGGTTCGATCTGAAATTCAATGAAAAGGAGGATCTGGCATGACCCTTAAAAACGGCAAAATCCGCTATGCCTTAGTGATCGGGGCGGTTTGCTTGGTATTTATCAGTTATCTTTTCGCTATGATCCGCCTGCAGTTGGTGGATGGCGAATACTATAAAGAGCAATCCACGAAAAAAATTTATTCCACCGAATCCATCACAGCCTCTCGGGGCAGTATCTATGATTGCAACGGCGTGAGCCTTGTGACGAATACCACCGGCTATTGCATCAAATTTACCCGGGCTTTGATGCCCAAAGCGGAGCAGAACGAGATCATTTTGAACCTTATTCGCCTGATGCAGGAAAATGAAACAGACTATTATGATTCCCTGCCTCTGAGCATCGGAGATCCTATCAACTATTCTGTGCCCATCAGCGGGCAGGAAGTGCAGGATCTTTTGGAACATTTGAAATTGAAAAAAACTGCCGCCCCGGCTGAAGCCATGGCGGCATTGATCAAAAAATACGATCTGGAAGATTATACGCCGGAAGAGCAGCGGCTGATTGCCGGCGTGCGCTATGAAATGGATCGCGCCTCCTTCTCTCTTTCCACTCCCTATGAATTTGCAGGAGATGTGGATGTAGAATTGGTGGCAGGCGTGAAACAACGATCGGATGAGTTTCCCGGTGTAGACGTGGACACGAAGCCGAAACGTTATTATACCGATCCGGCCATTGCCCCTCATCTTTTGGGCTATGTGGATAAGATCTGGGCAGAGGAATGGAATGATGATATGGCCGAGGCCGGCTATAAGATGGCCGATACCATTGGTAAAGCCGGCATTGAAAAGGCGATGGAATCCGTTTTAAAAGGCAAGGACGGCACCCGGGTGATCGAGCGGGATTCTTCCGGTAAAGTGTTGAATGTAACCGTTTTGAAAGAAGCCGAAAGCGGCAGTAACGTGGTTTTAACCATTGATTCTAAATTACAGAAGGTTTTGCAGGATTCTTTGAAAAACTGCATCGACACCATCGTTCGCCGATCCGGCGAGCCGGGCCGGGGCGGCCATGATGCCAATGCCGGTGCAGCAGTGGTGATCGATGTGAACAGCGGGGCCATTTTAGCCAGCGCTTCCTATCCCACTTATACGATGGATGAATTCCAAACCGATTATTCCCGCTTGGCGAAAGATGAATTGAAACCCCTTTTCAACCGGGCCTTTATGGGCACTTATGCCCCCGGCTCCACCTTCAAGATGGCAACCGGCATTGCCGCATTAGAAGAAGATGCAGTGGGGCTTTATGAACAGATCCGGGATACAGGCGTTTACTATAAATATGATGGTTATAGCCCCCGCTGCTGGTATTATTCCGATTATGGCATCGGCCACGGTTTGCAGGATATCGTTGCGGCGTTGAAAAACTCCTGTAACTATTATTTCTATGAAGCGGCCGATCGGATGGGCATCGACACCCTGAACCGCTATTGCAAAAAACTGGGCCTTGGGATCCGCACCGGGGTGGAGATCAGCGAAGCCACCGGGCTCCTTGCCGGCAAAGAATATCGGCAGGCTATTGATGAATATTGGTATCCGGGCGACACGCTCCAAGCGGCCATCGGCCAATCGGATAATCTGTTCACGCCTTTGCAGTTGGCAAACTATGTGGCAACCATTGTGAACGGCGGAACCCGCTATCGCACCCATTTGGTGAAGGGGGTTTATGATGCGGCCAGCGGCCATTGCCTGGAGGAAGAAGCCATCCGGGTGGAAGATAATCTGGAAATGAAAGAAGAGAATTTCCGGGCGATTATGGACGGAATGGTGGCCTGCGCCACCAACGGAACGGCCGCCGGCGTGTTTGGGAGCAGTTATGCCATCACAGCCGGAGCAAAAACCGGAACGGCCTCTGTGCCTAAGGGAACCGCAAACGGAAACTTTGTGGCCTTTGCGCCGGTGGAGGATCCGCAGTTGGCGGTTTGCGTAATTGTGGAACACGGCGCTCACGGCAACTATACCGGCTCTGTGGCCAGAGATGTTTTTGATGCTTATTTTGCCGATGTAACGGTTTCGGATGAACTAACGCAGGAGGGGCTGCTGCTTCCGCTGGCAGAGGAGAAAAAATGATAAAGCCGGTATGAAGGGCTATTTATTTACCAACCCCGCTGCCTTTAAAGCCTATTTGCAGGAACAGGGGATTTTTTGAGAGGACATTTTGAACGATGATGATATCAACCAAGGGCCGTTACGCCCTTAGAGTAATGATGGACCTGGCCGAACACGTGGCCGATGGTTATATCTCTTTAAAAGAGATCAGCGCCCGCCAGGGGGTTTCAATGAAATATCTGGAAATGATCGTTTCATTATTAAATAAGGGTGGAGTAGTGAAAAGTCTGAGGGGTTCTTCCGGCGGTTATTGCTTAGCTCGCCCGGCCAAGGAAATATCGGTTTATGAGATCTTTCGGCTTACAGAAGGGGATCTGGCCCCGGTGGCCTGCCTGAAGAATGAGCCCTGCGATAAAGCGGAGCATTGCCGCACTCTGCCCCTTTGGGAAAATCTGGATATGGTGATCAACGATTATCTTTCCGGCGTTTCGGTGGAAGATCTCATTACCGGGAATATAAAAAAATTACGAGAATCCGTTGACAAGCCTATTTTAGGGTGATATAATCAAAAGTAATAACAGAAAGAGAGAAGAAAGTTCTATGAAGCAATATACGGTTGCTATGATGAAGATGATGCGCATGTGTATCATGTGCAAGATTTCTTATGCTCATATTGCCGGATAACTTTCCTTTTTCCTGAAAACAAGATCTATGCGGAAAGTCGGTTGGGCTTTCCGTTTTTTTATTGAATGAGGTGATCGATTGATAACATTAAAAGAGGTTTCTAAAACCTTTGAAACCCGCTCTGCTAAAGTAGAGGCGGTGAATCAGATTGATCTGCAAGTGGAAAAGGGCGAAATTTTTGGAATTATTGGTCTTTCCGGCGCAGGAAAAAGCACATTGGTGCGGTGCATCAATCTATTGGAACAGCCCACGCAGGGCAAAGTTTGGTTCGACGGCGTGAATTTAAGCGCATTAAAACCGGCAGAACTGCGGGAAAAGCGGCGGCAGATCTCTATGATCTTTCAAGGCTTTCATTTGTTGCAACAGCGAACGGTTTTGAAAAACGTTTGCTTCCCTTTGGAAATTGCGGGGATCCCTAAAAAAGAGGCAGAAGAAAAGGCGAAAGCCCTTTTGGAACGGGTGGGGATTGCCGATAAAGCCAAAGCCTATCCTTCCCAACTTTCCGGCGGGCAACAGCAACGGGTGGCCATCGCCCGGGCGTTGGCTACCGACCCTAAGGTTTTGCTTTGCGACGAAGCCACCAGTGCATTGGATCCCACCACCACCCGCTCTATTCTGGAACTGTTGCAGGATATCAACAGGGAACTGGGGGTCACCATTGTGATCATCACCCACGAAATGCGGGTGATCCAGCAGATCTGCCATAAAGTGGCGGTGATGGATCAGGGGCATATCGTGGAGCAGGGGGCTGTGAAAGAGATTTTTGCTGCGCCCCAATCCAAAATGGCCAAAGCCTTGCTATTATTAGACGAAGGGGGGCAGGAAGAATGAACGAATTAATGGAAAATCTGCCCCTGTTCGGAGAAGGCCTGGGGGTGACCCTGTATTTGGTTTTCACCTGCACGGTGATGGCTTATCTGATCGGCCTGCCTCTGGGTGTGATCCTTTATGTTACCGGCCCTAAAGGCATTACTCCTAATCGCCCCATTCATCAGGTGTTGGGCGTGATCGTCAATATTTTTCGCTCCATCCCCTTTATGATCTTGCTGGTGATGGTGCTGCCGCTGACAAAACTGATCGTGGGCACCAAGGTAGGCGATACCGCCTTTTTGGTTCCCTTGGTATTGGCGGCGGCGCCTTTCGTGGCCCGGATGGCTGAATCTTCCCTGCAGGAAGTGGATGGCGGTGTGATCGAGGCGGCTCAATCGATGGGCGCAAGCCCCTTTCAGATCATCTGGAAGGTCCTGCTGCCGGAGGCGGCACCCGCCTTGCTGGTAGGCGGAATTATAACCCTTACAACGGTTTTGGGCTATACCCCTCTGGCCACTTTGGTGGGCGGCGGCGGTTTAGGCGCCATTGCAGTGCAATACGGGCTTTATCGGTATAATTCAACCATTATGTATGCGGCATCTATATTGCTGGTGA
>JAZNEH010000226.1:0-8838 GCA_045588515.1 Eubacteriales bacterium | reverse complement strand
ATTTGTAAAAAAACGTAAAGTTTTTTACAACTCCTTTTTTGAGATGGGAAATTTTGTTATCCTTCAAAGGCGATTTCTTTTTTATTTCTTCCCTCGTTGATTTTTTCTTGCTGATGGGCGGCGGCCTGGCGGGCAATTTCTGCATAGGCCTCGGCCAAAGGATTCCCCTTTAATTTCAAAAGGGTGCCCTCCGGCAACAGTGCCTTCAAGGTACGGCCAAAGGGCTCGCCTTCGCCCACTGTGAAAATGCGCAGAGCATCAAATTGAAAAATCCCCTCAAAAACCTTCACCCGCTTAGGAGCGGGAATCATATCAAAATTCATCCGGACATCCTCCTATTTTTTTCATTTTATCATACCAAACCCTAAAGTCAATAATTCCCCGCCCTTTTCCATTTGACAGTTTTTCGTTCATTATATATAATAAAGAAAAAATCAAGGAGGAAATCCCATGAATTTCAATGTTAATCATCCGATTCTATTTGTGATGGTTGGGCTGATCATTCTGGTGGTTCTGGCCCAATCGGTCTTTTTCCTGATGCGGGCCCTGAAAAGAGCCAAAGAAAAAGGAATGGACCCCAAAATAATCAAAAAGACCATTATTTCCGCATCCATTTTCACCATTGCGCCGGCGGCGGCTATTTTGGTGGGCGTGGTTGCTCTTTCCAAGAGTTTAGGCATCGCCCTGCCATGGCTCCGCCTTTCGGTGATCGGTTCTCTTTCCTATGAAACCATCGCCGCCAGTACCGTTTTGGAAAACCTGAATCTGGGTACCGGCGTGCGGGTGACCGATGCTTCTGATTTTGTCAGCGTGGCCTTTGTGATGACCTTCGGCATCATCATCGGCTTGATTTTAGTTCCCCTTTGCACCAAGCGGATCCAAAAAGGGATCCAATCCATCGAAAAACGGGATAAAAAGTGGAGCGAGATCCTGAATAATGCTATGTTCTTAGGAATGATCTCTGCCTTTTTGGGCTATGTTTTTTGCGATGTTTCCAATGCGTTCAAGGGCGATTTTGCAGGCTTGATCCCGGTTTGCGTAATGGGTGTTTCTGCTGTTATTATGGCGGTTTGCGGGCTATTGGCCATCAAATGCAAGCAAGCCTGGATGAACGATTACGCTCTGCCCATCAGTTTGATCGGCGGTATGGCGGCGGCGATCCCCATCACCGCCTGGTTGGGTTAAGGAGGTGCGTCTGATGAAAAAACAAAACGAAACCTATTTAGAAAGCGTGCATCGCCACGGCCGCAGTTGGGGGCTTTTGCTCTTCACATTGATCTTAGCCTTCCCCTTTGTAATTGCATTGATCTTCCGGGCCAGCCCTAAGTGGGGCGCTATGGCAAATGCCGCCATTGCAATTCTGCCGATGTATTGGGCGGTGGGGCTCATTGAAATGTTCACCTATGTACCAATGTTGGGAGCCGGCGGAGCCTATCTTTCCTTTGTGACCGGCAATATTTCCAACTTAAAATTACCCTGTGCTCTGGATGCTATGGAGCGGGCCAACGTGAAGGCCAGTTCCGAGGAAGGGGAGATCATCTCCACCATTTCCATTGCGGTTTCCAGCATCGTAACCACTCTGATCATCATTGTGGGTGTGATTTTGATCATTCCCCTGACCCCCATCATCTCCTCCGACGTTTTGAAGGCGGCCTTTGATCAACTGCTGCCCGCCCTTTTCGGCGGATTGGCCGTGGTATTCGTTTCTAAAAACTGGAAACTATCCATTGCGCCCATTATTTTGATGCTGGCTCTCTTTATCTTTGTTCCGGCCCTGAACGCCGGCACCGTTGGGATTATGGTGCCCGTTGGAGTGCTCTTTACCATCGGTGTGGCCCGGATCCTCTATAAGAAAGGACAGTTATAATGTTATATATTCTCATCAGCCTTGCCGCCCTGTTACTGATGTTTTTGGCCGTGATCCTGATCCGCACTTTGCGGTTCACCCCAAAGCCTGCGGTTCCAACGCAGAACGAGGAAATGGATTTCGACCAAACCGTTACTGTGGAACGGTTGCAACAATTGGTGCGATGCAAAACCGTTTCCTATCACGATCCGGCTTTGGAAGACGATGGAGAATTTGAAAAACTCATCGGTCTTTTGCCGGAACTTTACCCCAACGTTTTTAAGGTTTGCACCCTAACCCGCCTGCCGGACCGGGCGTTGCTCTTTCATTGGAGCGGCAAAGAACCCGGCGATCCGTCGGTATTGATGGCCCATTACGATGTGGTGCCGGTGGAGGAAGAGGGCTGGGAAAAGCCGCCCTTTGAAGCCATCATTGAAGATGGCGTTCTCTGGGGCCGGGGAACGCTGGACACAAAAGTGACCTTTAACGGCGTTCTTTCCGCCGCCGACCATCTGATCGCCGGCGGCTTTCAGCCGGAAAACGATATTTATTTCGCCTTTTCCGGCGGAGAAGAGATCAACGGCAAAGGCGCCGAAAATATCGTGGCCTGGTTTGAAGAACGCAACATCCATTTGGCAATGGTTGTGGATGAAGGCGGAGCCGTTGTGGAAAACGTGTTCCCCGGCGTTCATCAGCCCTGCGGGATGATCGGCATTGCCGAAAAGGGGATGCTGAACGTGGCCTATCGGGCAAAATCCGCCGGCGGCCACGCCTCTGCTCCCAAGCCCAATGGGCCTGTGGGTTCCCTAGCCAAGGCCTGTTGCGCCATCGAAAAAAATCCCTTCCCCGCCCACCTAACAAAACCCGTTGCGGAAATGTTTGATACGTTGGGCCGCCATTCTTCCTTCTTATATCGGATGATCTTTGCCAACCTTTGGTGTTTCAAAGGCGTTTTAGATCTAATCTGCAAAAAGAACGGCGGCGAACTGAACGCTTTAATGCGAACAACGGTTGCCTTTACCCAGATGGAAGGGAGCAAGGCTCCCAACGTGATTCCGCCCAAGGCGGAGTTGGTTTCCAATATCCGGCTGAACCCCGAAGATACGGTGGATTCCGCGCTGGAATACCTGCGCAAGACCGTGAACGACGAAAAGGTGGAAATCGTTGCACTGCACGGAATGAACCCCAGCCCCATTTCCCGCACCGATTGCGCCGGTTGGGATAAAGTAGCCACCGCTGTGGCCTCCACTTGGAAGGGCGCTTTGGTTTCGCCCTATCTGATGGTGCAATGTTCCGATAGCCGTCATTACGGCCGGATCTCCGATAAAGTTTACCGTTTTTCTGCTATGGACCTAACAACCGAAGAACGGGGCACCATCCACGGCCATAACGAGCGAATCCGCCTGGAAACCCTCAATAAAGCGGTTGAATTCTATATTCGTTTGATGAAGCAATGCTGATCAAAAATAAAAACCGGAGTTTTGAAAACTCCGGTTTTTATATCTTATCGCTATCGCCGCAAAGCCAATCCATAGTTACACCAAGCGCCTTTGCTAACATTCGCAGTTCAGCATCGCAAACGTGACGTTGATTTTTCTCTATCCGAGAAACAATCACGGCCGTCATATCCATTCCCATCAATTGCATCTTTCTGGCAAGATCCTCTTGTGTCATTGGCGGATTCTGCAAGGCACGCCCCAACCTAACACGAGCAGCGCAAACATTTCCCTGCACCAAAAACATTCCTTTTGCCATTGTAGCCTCCCAATTAATATCTCAATTCGATATTTTTCATCTTATGTATTGATTTTATCTTATTTTTTGATATAATTGTGTATAGTCTGTATATTAATTATATAGACTATATATTTTCAAAAATAAATTAAAGGCAGGCCAATGGATATGCTAAGTAAGATAAGTGATAAAGAGTTATACGATCAATTAAAATGCGTTCTATCTCCCTATTTTAAAATGGATCCTGATTATGATTACGCTGAAATTCAATTTAATCGGGTTGTTACACAATTAACTGACGCAGACCATTCTTTAGCAGGCGATATCCTAAATGCTTATTACGAAAAAATAGCGGCGGATACCCGTTTTGCATATGCACTGGGCTACCAAACCAATTTAAATCACTTCAAGGCCCCTTCTCTTCCGCCTTTTTTTCAGGAGGATCCCTCAACTTATCTTCGGGAATATATTATGTTCCGAATGCCCGCTCATCTTGAAGCAGAACAAAAAATCCAAAAAGTGCTTCATTCAACCGACGAAATATTTTTTTGCAATTATTTCCAACCAATAGCAGAATACTTTTCCTTTTATGTCACGTTTGCACCAAAATATGCTCACCTCAAAGGCTTTTTAGACGCCAATGATCTTCTTTCGTTTATTGTGCCCGGCTATATAAAAGACATCGTTTTCACCTCTCAATATTGCACGGCTTTTTCAAATTTATACAATTTTAAACTTTAAAGGCGCAGTATCAGAACTGCGCCTTTTTTTACATTAAATTCATTGGCTTTTCTGCCGTTCTATGCTATAATAAAGAAAAATCTTCAAAGGAGGGCGAAAATTTGAAAGAACTTGGCAAAAAAATTCTGGAAGCATTGGTTTCCGCCCTGCCGATCACAGCCATTGTATACATTATGAGCCTGACCCCGCTTTTCGATTTCTCGAGAGTGGAACTGATCACCTTTACCGTGGGTGCGGTATTATTAATCTTAGGGATCGGGCTATTCAATATGGGCGCCGATCTGGCAATGACCCCTATGGGCACCCATATGGGTGCCGGCCTTTCCAAGCAACGGAAATTGGGCTTGCTTTTGGCGGTCTGCTTTGTAATGGGGATGCTGATCACCATTGCGGAACCGGATCTGCAGGTTTTAGCCAACCAAGTGAAAGCAGTGATGAACGGAACCCTATTGATCTATGCCGTTGGCATTGGGGTGGGGGCCTTTTTACTGATTGCGGTGTTGCGGATTGTGTTCCGCCATACCCTTTCCCAACTTTTGATGCTCTTTTATATGTTGCTCTTCGCATTAGGCTTATTACTGGCGGTGAACGAGCAACTCAATTTATTGCCCTTGGCCTTTGATAGCGGCGGGGTCACCACCGGCCCCATCACCGTTCCCTTCATTATGGCGCTGGGCGTTGGTATTGCCGGCGTTTTAGGCGATTCCCGCAGAAAAGACAATAGTTTCGGGCTGGTTGCCCTTTGTTCCGTTGGGCCTATTATGGCAGTTTTACTGCTGGGCATCTTTTCCAAAAACGAACTTTCCTATCAAGTGCCAGACTATACTGTTTCCGGAGAGATTCTCAAGGCTTTTCTCACCACCGCCCTGCACACTGCAAAGGAAGTCGCCCTAGCCTTAGGGCTGATCGTGGTCTTCTTTTTGATTTGTCAGATACTCTTTTTAAAACTGCCCCGTCGGCGGCTGTTTCGAATTGCCATCGGCGTGGGAATGACCTATATCGGGTTGGTTTTATTCTTGACCGGGGTCAATGTGGGCTTTATGCCCATCGGCTATAAACTGGGCCACTCCCTGGCCCAAGGGCATCCCCTTTTCTTGGTGTTCTTTGGTTTGCTGACCGGGATTCTGGTGGTATTGGCGGAGCCGGCCATCCACGTTTTGAACCGGCAGGTGGAAGAAGTCACCGGCGGAATGATTTCTAAACGCTCTATGATTTTGGGGCTTTGCATCGGCGTTGGAGCGTCCATCGCCCTTTCTATGATTCGGATCCTATTTGATTTCTCCTTGGTTTATTACGTGATCCCCGGTTATTTTATCTCTCTGGCCCTTTCCCTGTTCGTGCCCCGGGTTTACACCGCCATCGCCTTCGACTCCGGCGGCGTTGCCAGTGGGCCTATGACTTCCGGCTTTATCTTGCCCTTTGCCATCGGCGTTTGCGTTGCGTTGCAGGGCGAAAGTGCTGTTTTGCGGGATGCCTTCGGAGTGGTGGCCTTAGTGGCAATGACGCCCTTGATCACCATCCAACTTTTAGGATTCCGCTCGCTGATGGATCGCCGGGTGAAGGAACGGCGGGCGATGAAGCGTATTCTGGATGCAGACGATCAGCAGATCATCAACTTTATGTAAGGAGGAGCAAGGATGCAAAATACCGTTAATGAATCTGCCATCAAAAAGTTAAAACTTCTCTTTACGGTGGTCGATCGGCCCAAGGCCGAATTCTATTTAGATGTGATCAGCCAGTTTGAAGTCAATTGCCAAATGGCGATGAGTGGATTGGGCACCGCCAATTCAGAATTAGTGGATCTTTTGGGGTTGAATAAACATAAAGCAATCCTCCTCAGCGTGGTGCGGGAGGATTTGGTGGAACCCATTCTCCAAACGCTGGAAGATAAATTCGCCACCATAAAAAACGGCAAGGGCATTGCCTTTGCGGTTCCGCTTTCCAGCGTGATCGGCGTGAATCTTTATCAATTTATGAGCAACAACCGGCTCAGAAGGGGGAGCGAAAATGAAAACGAATAACTATGAAGTGATCTTTGCCATCGTCAACGCCGGCTTTGCCGAAGACGTGATGGACATTGCCCGGGAGTTGGGCGTACGGGGCGGTACTATTATCAACGCCCGGGGCGTAGCCAAGGAAGAGGCTGCCGCCTTTTTCGGCATTACGCTCCACGCAGATAAAGAGATTTTAATGATGGTAGTGGAGAAGGAACTACGGGACACCGTTCTCAATGCCATCTATAAGGAAATGGGGATGGCCAAAAAGGCTCAGGGCATCGCCTTCAGCCTGCCGGTTTCCGAGGCCGTTGGCCTGGCTCCGGCACCCAAGGAAGAATAAAATAAAGGGGGAACCTTTTGAAAAAGGTTCCCCCTTTCAGCGTGTCAAAAAACTTCATTTTTTATTTTTGACACGCTGGGTGACGAACAGCTCCGTTGCGCTACTGCATAAGTTCCACCAACCAAATCAAAGATTTGGGGTGTCACTTATTTACACAAGGGAGGCAGAATTGCTATTCCAACTGGTTTTTCTTTTTTCTGCGGTCGGTGCCTTTTTTGACAGTCTAAGCAATAGGCCCCTGCTGGGGCCTATTGTCATTATTCGATTGTGGGCTTGGAATATTTCGCAGATGCAAAGCATACCCAACTGTTGCCGGCGTTCATTTCCAAGGGAGTGCCATCGGCATTGGTGAATTTCAAGGGAGATTTGGAATCGGCTTTGGTCCACTTAATGGCCTGATAGGTGCCGTTGGTGAAATAATAGCCTTCGCCGCTGCCCCAAGGAATCATCCGATGCACACCGTTGGAATGGGTGTAAATATCCGCAAGGCAAACCACCACGTTTTTCAATTTCGTGGTTTCTTTAGTGAAATACTCTGTAGGAACTTTATCTTTAAAGTGGCGCTCGTAAAGGCCGGTTTTGGTATCGTAAACGAAAACGGACTTAAAGTTGCCGGAAAAAGCAACCGTTACTTTATTGGCGGCACCGCCGGTCAGGTCAACAGGCTGATCCGCCGAGAATTTTTGCCAAGTCTGAGCGTTGTCCAATGTGCTGGTGAAGCGCTCGGTGATTCCCTTCCAAAGAATGGGGCCGTGGGTATAAAGCGTATGTTCCAGAGCCAAGCCGTTCTTGATCCGTTCCCCATACATATTTTCGTGAACGTCGATGCGATCAAACTGCTTCACATAGGGCAAAACCGAGTTGGCATCGCCGCCCCGATGGATATAAACTGCACTATGCCCTTGGGCTAAGTCAATATAAGGAACCCGGGCGGAACGGATGGTACCGATATTCTTCACCTTTTCCAGATCTTGAAAAACAGCCATCAGCCGGGTTTCGCCGCCTTCAATTTCCGTTTCGTAAATGATATCTGCCTCGGGCAGGCCGGCTTGGGCATTTTGGGCCCGCACATCGTTATTGATCATAATGGCAACGGGGCGCAATTTAGAAATGCCTTCGTATTCCGTTACGCCGGTCAGCGGATTTAGCGCATCGGCAATCTTTTCGGGCTCCGGGTTTTCCTCAACAGGGGCAGAAGGAGCCGGGGCCGGTTCTTCCGGTTTTTCCTCTTTCTTTGAGCAACCGCTGGCTAACAAAAGCATCAAAATCAGGGTAATGGCCGTTATTTTTTTAAACATTATTCAACACCTCCGTTGTTTGTTACTTCTATTATACCTGTTCAATCGGCTCTTTGCAATAAGAAATTATCAAATTTCCAACCCGTTTTAACCCATCAAAGTAGCGTTCCAGCAGTTCTTCAAAGGTCAGGCTCTCATAGGCAGTATAATACCCATCATAAAACTGCATCAAAGGAGTATCCGCCAATGCCATTGGCGCATATTGGGCCCGCAGTTCTGCGGCAGTTTTTCCCTCTTTCTTGGCGTTGATCTTGCCGCCGGGCTCCAAACTCAACTTTTCCCGGGCATAGGCAGTTTGGGATAACTGTTTAGCAACCACTTGCCAGTCGATGGCTCCGTCGAAGGGCGCCACGTGCATATCAAAGCCCGGGAAGGAATCGTGCAAATGTACCGCCCCCAACCGATCCCCATAAAGATATGTTCCGTATTGCATAAAATTTCTCCGAACTATACTAAATTTCTGATAATTTTAATATAGCATATAGCCAATCCAAAATCAAGAACCGTATGCTCTACACTGTAGGCGCCCTTGGTGGGGTAGGATTTTATCCCATCAATGCGAAGCATTGTATATCATCAATTCCGTAAGGAATTGCATATCATCAACTTCGCAAGAAGTTGTATATCATCAAGCCGACAGTTTTTTGATGCACACCTAAAGGTGTGATGAGATACAATCGGCAAAGCCGATTGATGATATACCAAGCCTGTCGGCTTGGATAAAAAAATTCCAAGTCTTTCGACTTGGAATTTTTGGGCTCCCCCTGTTGGACTCGAACCAACGACCCTGCGGTTAACAGCCGCATGCTCTACCGACTGAGCTAAGGAGGAATATGTCATTTCCGCACGTTTTCACATACGGAAATGTTTTAGTGTTGGCAT
>JAZNEH010000225.1:0-8642 GCA_045588515.1 Eubacteriales bacterium | reverse complement strand
GTATTTGCAAATTTGCATGCGGTTTAGCAAAAAGAAATACAATCCCAATGATGTTATTGTCGAGCGGTGGCGGTTAACCATGCCAACATTTTTAAAACAAAAAAATACCAAGTCGTTTGACTTGGTACTTTTGATGGCTCCCCCAGTTGGACTCGAACCTACGACCCTGCGGTTAACAGCCGCATGCTCTACCGACTGAGCTAAGGAGGAATATTTGCTACCCCTATATTATATCATCCAATTTTAAAATGTCAACATCTTTTTTTCAGTCTGCGAAAAAATTTCGTTTTTCTGCCGGTGGGTTGCAATTTGAGGCTGGCTATGTTAAAATCTCCAATAGAGAAACGGAGGTAGATTAGATGAAATTTACTGCGGCAGGAGATGCTATCATCCAAAAACGGATCTATAGAGATTTTGAAGGCTTTGCCGAGTTGGCCCCTTTTATTCAAGAGGGAGATGCCCGGTTCTTTAATTTAGAAACCACCCTGAACAGAGAAGGGGAGGCCTGCGGTTCTCAATACAGCGGCGGCACCTATCTGCGCACCGATCCCCGTGTCTTAAAAGATCTGGAGCCTTTCGGCTTTAATATGACCAGTTTTAACAATAACCACGCTCTGGATTTTTCCTATGAGGGTTTGGAAAAGACCTTGGAGGCTTTAGAGGCCACCGACCTGGTACACGCCGGTGTTGGGCGCAATCTGGCAGAAGCCTCTGCGCCCCGCTATTTGAGCACGCCCAATGGGCGGGTGGCGCTGATTGCTGTCAATACCAGTTTTAATGAAGCCATGATGGCCGGGGAACAATCCGATCGTGTGCCCGGTCGACCCGGCATCAACGGCTTGCGGATCAATCAGCACATCGAACTGCCTGCCGAGGATCTGGCTCATATCCGCCGGATCGCCGCCGCCACCAATATCAATGCTCAAAAGGAGATCACCCGCCGGGAGGGTTATTTTCCCTTCCTGAAGGATAACGAAGCGGAGCTGGGTGAAATGAAGTTCAAACTGGGCGAAAAGGCCGCATTTGTGTGTGCCGTTCATCCTGCGGATATTGCCCGGGTGGATAAGGCCATCTATGAGGCCCAACTGCAGGCGGATTATATTATCATCTCTGTTCATTCCCATCAAATTTCCGGAGATCAAAAGGAAAGTCCCTCTCAATTCTTAAAGGATTTTGCCCATCATTGCATCGATCAGGGTGCCCACGCCATTGTGGGCCACGGCCCCCATCTGCTGCGCCCCATCGAAGTCTATAAGGATTGCCCCATTTTCTACTCTTTGGGTGATTTTATTTTGCAACTTTACGACGTGGAATTGGCACCCGCCGATTTCTTCGCTAAACACGGCGTGGATTCCAAAGCCACCGTGCACGAACTTTTGAAAACCCGTTCCAAGGATTTCACCGTGGGGTTGATGACCGATCCCCGGATGTTCCGGGCGGTGATCCCCCTCTGGGAAACCGAGGGCACCAAACTCAAATCCCTTCGGTTGATGCCGATTGAAATGGCAATGAATTCGCATAAAGCCGCCACCGGCCTGCCTCGGTTCAGCAAAAATCCCGAAATTTTTGAATACTTATCCAATATGTGTAAGCCCTACGGAACCATCTTGACGTTGGAAGACGACGGGACTTACACCTGCCATTGGCAAAGATAAAAAGGCGACTTCGGTCGCCTTTTTCAGACTGTCAAAAAACCACTGTTTTCAGGAAGCGAAAACAGTGGTTTTTTGACAGTCTGAATGAGTTGAAGGATAAACCTTCAACTCATTTTTTATACGTCGATCCGAACCACACGGGTGAGGCCGTCGGTGGGATCCTTTTCCACCTTCAGCACAAAATTTACAGAGTTCACGTCGGTAGAAAGTGCAAAATCCCGTTGGGGGAACACGCTTTGGCGGGCAGGATCAAAGAACTTGGCGCCGGTGGTCTGTTTCAAGCCTTCGATCCGCTCCCAAAGGTCGGGCAAGGGATCATTTTCCAAAAGGCTTTTGATATATTCGGCGCAGAGGGTATCTTCGTAGGCCTCGCTTTTCGCCCCCAGACCCATACAAACCAACGAAACCGTTTCCGGGTTCTTGGCCCGGATATAATCCACAATGGCTTGGGCATTCACCAAACTGCCGGTGATGATCTCGTCGGCCCGGTGGGCGTTAGCGATCCCCTGGGTGCCGGCGCTGGTGGTATGTACCACGGTTTTCCCGGTCAGATCCACCCCTTCCAACTGAGAGGGAGAATTGCCATAGTCAAAGCCATCAATAATGACACCGCCCCGCTCTCCGCAGAGGATCGTATCGGGATGTTTTGCCTTATAATCAAAAGCAATCTGCACGTCGCCCACGGGGATGATGCGTTTCGCATGGTTCCGCATCAGGTAAGTTTCCACCGTCATAGCGCGAAAAACGTCGATGATCACGGCAATGCCGGTGGCCGCTTGGGCGCCAGGAATCCGATGAAGGATCTGGATTTCCATTATTTATTTCTCCTTCCGGTTTCCTCCAGAAACAGGCGGCAGGGCAGTAAAAAGTCGGTCTGGATCAGATCAAAGCCTCGGTCCGCCAACCAACCCCAGCCCTTTTCAGGATCATCATACATCGAAATATCATCGTTATGATGGGCAGCCAGCACCGCTTCATAGTTATAAACCAAGCCATTCACCCAAACGATCTTACCGGCAGCGTGCATCCGATCCAGATATTCCTTAGAGGCGATGGGCGCATCATCCCGAGTGAAGAGCGCCTCCACCCCCACATAATTGATATTGCGTTTCATAATATTCTCGGAAACGGTGTCTTCCTCTTTGGCGATGGTCATATAGGGGATATCGGGGGCGTATTGCTCCACCGCATCCAGATATTCCGGCTTATCGGCGGTTTTAATCAAAATTTGATCTTCCATCCCCAATTTGCGGATCAAGGCAGAAATTTCTTTGGGATGATCCCAGAATTTATCAATATTAATAAGGCATTTCCCCTTCAGCAGGGTGAGGGCCTCTTCCAGCCGGGGGATCTTCCATTCTGTTCGGCAAAGATCCCAATTGGAAAGATGGAAATTTTCCACCATAGAGGCGGGGAATTTTTTCAAACGATCCTGCATTCTGAGGTGCACCTTTTCCATCCCCGGATGCTGAACGAAAAGTTCCCCATCCATAGAAGCCTCCACATCCAGTTCAATCATATCGGCGCCCATATTCAAAGCTGCCCGGAATGCCTGCAGAGAATTGCAGGGAATATTTCCGCCGCAAACGCCCCGATGAGCCACCAGCAGCACCTTTTTTCTTTTGCCATTTCTAACAGATTCATTTTGTAAACTCCATACCCTTTCTTAATATTGCAACACTTTGAACGGCGGCTTTGGCCGCAAAAGCGGGGTAATCCATCGTGGCTTCTTCTTGGGCGCCATCGGAGATGGCCCGCAACACCACAAAAGGAACTTGATTCACATAGCAGACCTGGCCAATAGAAGCACCTTCCATTTCGCAGCAGGCGGCGCCAAACTGCTCCACGATCCATTGCTTTTTAGTCCCTTCCGCCACAAACTGATCCCCGGAGGCCACCGTGCCGATCAAGGCATAAACCTCCAGCGCATCGGCGGCTTCTTTGAACCGGGCAACCAGCCCCGGATCGGCGGGAAGTTGCACCTGATTGATGCCGGAGAGTAATCCAACAGGATCCCCCAAAGGCGAAGTATCCATATCGTGCTGCACCACTTCTTGGCTGATCACCACATCCAAGATCCGCAAGCCCTTATCCAACGCCCCGGCCACCCCGGTATTCACGATCCATTGAGGATGATAGTTTAAGATCATCGCTTCCGCACAGATGGCGGCAAACACCTTGCCCACGCCGGCAGTAGCCACCACCACTTCTTTTCCCTGCCAGAACCCTTTCACAAAGGAGATCCCGCTGATCACCTGTTCTTCCGGGTTGATTAATTCCGCCTTGATGGCGGAAGTTTCAATCTCCATTGCGCCAATAATTCCGATCATTGCCAATTCTCCTTTTTCACTTCCAAGCGATCCACCAATTGAACGCCGTTCCGGCGGGCAAATTCTTCAAAAAATGCAATCTCTTCCAGATCGGCGGCAAAATCTGCATGATGGGCATCCAGCCCTAAAATGCAAGGGCAGTTTTCCTCGGCGGCAATCTCAAAGAAGCGGTCCGACGGATAGCAGGCCTTATTCCGCATACCCTGAAAATTGATCTCCAAAGGAAGGCCGGCCGCCTTGGCATTTTGGCAAAGCCGGCGCATATGGCGGCGGTAAACGGCGTCATCTCCCGTAAAATTCAATACATCGGGGTGGGCCAGATATAAGAACTTGCCCGTAGCCATTCCTTCGCTGACCTGGTCTACGTACAAAGCCAGCCGTTTTTCATCCTCCGTTGGCTTACAGGTATGCAGTTCATCATCAAATTCGTTATGCACGTAATGCTGACCTAAAATCAGATAATCCACCCCGGGAGTCTCCCGAAGCATCTTTAGAAAATCGCCCCAAAGAGCGGGGAAATATTCTGCCTCCAGCCCGCAAAGTACCTGTATTTTTCCTTGATAGCGTTTTTTCAGAAGGTCGATCGCTTCAATATAATTCCCCAACATTTCGGGGGCCATACGGCTTTTAGAAACGTGCCCCGGGGGGAACGGATAGGGGGCGTGGTCTGCAAAACCATAGACCTGAATTCCTGCGCGGCAAGCCGCTTCTACATATTCCCATTCACAGCCGCAGGCATGATGGCAACGATAGGTATGGGTATGATAATTGGCGATCATGGAAAAAGACTCCTTCTTATATTAATAATGACATTTTACCACAGATCATCGGATTTTTCAACAATCATAACTACCGGCCGTGCCGGTAGTATGCACTGCCCCCTTAGGGCATAAGACCGGCCGAGCCTATAGGCTCGTCGAAAGGGTTGCCAACCGCAACACTTTCACCGGCAGCCCCTAAAGGGGGCTTTTTACTTGCCTTCTTTTACCTGCTTGCCCGTAAACGGGTCTACATACTCTACCAATGACATTTGATCGTAAGATATATCTTCTTGCAACTGGTTTTGTATGTTTTCCGCAATAACTTTTTTGTTTCTACCTACTGTATCCACATAGTACCCTTTGCACCAAAAATGCCTATTTCCATATTTGTATTTCATATTGGCATATTTTTCAAATATCATCAAACTGCTTTTTCCTTTGAGATATCCCATAATCTGTGATACACTATACTTAGGCGGTATAGATACTAACATATGTATGTGGTCTTTGCAGGCTTATGCTTCCAATATCTCAACTTGTTTATATTCGCATAATTTCCTTAGCATTATTCCTATATCCGCCTTTATCTTTCCATAGATTATTTGGCAGCGGTATTTTGGTGCAAATACTATGTGATATTTGCAATTCCATTTTGTATGTGCTAATCTATCTGTGTCAAGTTTCATACTTGATTCCTCCTTCCTCTTTTTTGTTGTGGCTGGCAAACCCACTTCTATTTTAGACGAAGGAGGATATTTTTTCCACTCATAGCTAAAGTTTTCCAGAACCCCCGGCACAGCCGGTGGTTTTCGTTACACCAAAAAGAAAACCGGGTATTTACCCGGTTTTACGATAAATTACAATCAGAACATCATACCGTTCATATATTCTTCTGCAAAAGTAGGGTCGTTAGCCAGTTCCAGGTGACCGGCTTTTTTTGCCAGTTCCATTGCCTTGGTACGGCAGGAGCGATCCAACAGCAGAAGGGCGGCACCGCTTAGGGCACCGTTGCCGGTAACCCGTACCTTCCCGGCCAGTTCTGCCGGGAAAAGTCCGATCCGGGCGGCGCTGATCAAATTCAAATATTCCCCGAAGCCGCCGGCGATATAAAATCGATCCACCTGACCGGGGGTTAGTTCCGCCGAGGTCAAAAGAGCAATGATCCCGGCGCAGATGGCGCTTTTGGCCAACTGCACCATTCGGATATCCTTAGCCGTAAGCGCCACGGGTGCCGCAATGACTGCATCCTCCTCTAAGAAACCGGTTTCATCCAGTTCTTCCAGTTCCAAAAGGCAGGCGATGGCATCCACTAGGCCACTGCCGCAAATACCCTTGGGGATCCCTTCCCCAATAATATGAGCCTGCAATTCTCCATATTGGCAGGTGACTTGATCAATGGCTCCACTTTCGCCCCGCATCCCCATAGAGATGCCCGCCCCTTCAAAGGCGGGACCGGCGGCGGTGGAACAGACGGTCAGGGTTCCCCGATGCCACAAGGCCAGTTCCCCATTGGTCCCGATATCTGCCAGCAGGCGGGTTTCGTTTTGATCGCAGAAGGTGGAAGAAAGCATCGCACAGACCGTATCTGCCCCCACAAAAGCCGAGATACAGGGCGGTAAGTATACCGAAGTGCCGGGGGCTAGTTCCTTAAGTCCCAAGGCTTCGCTTGCAATTTCTTCACCAAATAACCGGTCCGCTTGGAAAGGGGCCTTGGAAAGAGGAGCAGGATCCGTTTGGGTTAAAAGATGGAGCATCACCGTATTACCGGTGAGCACCAGTCCATCGATGGCGGAAATTGCCGTTTTTTGTTTTAGTTCTTTTAATAGGGCATCCAAAGCGCCAATGATGGTTGTTGCCAATTGCTCCCCTTCCCCTTTCAGGGCGGCTTCCATCCGGGTAACCACGTCTGCTCCGAAGGTGTCCTGGGGGTTCATAGCGGCGGCCTCCGCCATCAAAGTCCCTTCTGCGTCATACAGCCGGGCGGCCAAGGTGGTGGTTCCAATATCAATGGCGGCTCCATATTGCCGGAAGGCGGGGTTCAATTGATAAGCGGGCATCTGACCGTCGGCGGCGATCTGCCGCAAGGCGGCCTTTTTTTCGTCCTCTACCGTACATTCTCCCTGCACCGTAGCATAGCAAGCCAACCGCACCCCCTGTTCCAGATCCTCGGGGCTGAGTAGTGCCCGTTCCCCATCAGACACAGGGGAAAGGGCGCCCCGGGCGATGACCCGACATTTTCCGCAGGTGCCGTGGCCGCCGCAAGGGCGATCTACCGCCAAAAGCCGGGAAAGCCCGGTGCCCAAGGGCACCGAGCGTTCTGTTCCGTTAACAATTACTTTTACGTTCATCATTTTAAAAAAATGGCTCCGAAATAGGTAACGGTATTTTCACCGTTCAGGTATTTCATTCCCGCAGAGGCTGCCAATTTGGATACGTGAATACCATAGGCCTCCAAGGAACTGATAGCGTCCTCCGGAAAGGGGCAAGGCTCACCCTTGACCTTTGCGCAGGGACGGCACCGTTGGCAACCGCCCGCACTCAAATGCAGGGCGTCGGGTGCCAGAGGCAATAGGTTCCGGGAGAGAACGTTATGCGCGGCCTTAGCCTCCTGCATTCCCTCAAAATCAAAACTATCCTCCAACTGCCCCACCGTTTGGTATACCACCGCTTTACGGTAGGTCTTCAGTTCGGCCATCAGATCCTCGATGGCACCGACATCCGGCGGACACATCCAGCACTTGCCGTATAACCCACAACTGTTGCTTTCACAGATATCCCGAAAGACCGTATCCAGTACCAGTTCCTCCACCGGGACTTCACCCACTTTATAGGCGCCCAGTTCCAGCGCTTTTTCCTTCAACAGTTCAGCAGTCCCCATAATATTCCTCCGCAGTTTTAAAGAAGACCTCCAGATTGTTCCAAGGAGTTTGAGGCGGAATATCGCAGCCGGAAGAAAGCAGAAAATTGGGATATTTGCTGCATTTTTTAAGGACTGACAAGGTTTCTGCCTTTACATCTTCCTCAGTACCAAAGCGAAGGGTTCCGGCGGGATCTACGTTGCCCATAATCAGTTTATCGGCAGGGGCTTTCTTCATCATCTCAGCCATATCGATGGCGTTGCCGAAATGATAGGCGGCGGCACCATTTTGGAAAATGGACTCGGTCATCTGCAGTACGTTATCGCCGCAGTTATGGTAAATGACCGCAAAATCATCGGCCTGAACTGCGTCCACGATCTTCTTGACGTAAGGGGCGGCAAATTCTTCCTCCAAAGAGGGAGAAAGCAGGCCGGCCACCGGCTCAGCCATCATAATACCGTTGGCGCCAGCCTCTTTATATGCCTTTGCATATTCGATCAGAAAGGCGGTGCATTTTTCCATCACCAGTTCCACCATTTCAGGCTCATCGTAGCAATCCATCATAATCTCGGACACATCCAGAAGGCGGGCGGCCAAAGAGAAGGGACCAATGATCCCGGCCAGCACGGGGCGGTCGGTAATCCGTTCTACCGCCTTACGGATAGATTCTACATATAGGCCAGAGCGGGCGACACCCACGGCGGGAACCTGCAGAGCCTCAGCCTCTTCCATATCGTTGACCAGACGACCGGTAACGGTGGGAACCTCGTCTTCGGAAAAGCGTACTTTTGCACCAAAACATTCAGCCTCTACCGAAAGATCCATCAGGCTGACGGCGGCGGCGGAATCGGTTTTTTCAGCGATCAGCCGCATTCCTTCGGCCTGCAGTTCACTATCTCCGATCAGTTCCTGAACGGATACGTTCAGAAGGCTGATACTGGGAAAAGAAAGAATCGGCAGGGGTCTTTTTTGGGCAGGTAACGCCTGCAACCAGGCTTTCATATCTCTTTTCATAATGATTCATTCCTTTCTTTATTT
>JAZNEH010000224.1:0-6860 GCA_045588515.1 Eubacteriales bacterium | reverse complement strand
CCGATAAGGATACCAGCTTCTATATCAATTCCCCGGGCGGTTCCGTCAGCGCGGGATTGGCAATTTTCGATACGATGAATTATATCAAATGTGATGTATCCACCATCTGTATCGGAATGGCCGCCAGTATGGGCGCCTTTTTGCTGGCCGCCGGTGCTAAAGGAAAACGTTTCTGCCTGCCCAATAGCCAGGTGATGATCCATCAGCCTCTGGGCGGCTTTGCCGGAAGCACCTCCGAAATCGAGATCACTGCGAATCATTTAAAGAAAACCAAAGAAAAACTCAGCAAGATGCTGGCAGAATTCACCGGCAAGAGTTATGAAGAGATCCTGCGGGATACCGACCGGGATAACTTCCTTTCCGCCGATGAAGCCAAGGCCTATGGCTTGGTTGATGAAGTTATTGCTCATCGGTAATGCAAAAACATAAAAACCCGGCCCCGGCCGGGTTTTTGTTCCCCATAAAGGAGAAAAAGTATGTCCGAAAAGAAAATGAATGTCTGCTCCTTTTGTGGCCGGCGCGCCGGCGAAGTCAAGCTGATCGAAGGCATCGACGGAATGATCTGCTACGAATGTGTAGAACTTTGTATGAACCTGTTGATCGGCAACGGCTATGAGCCCCATCTGGATCAGCCGCCCCGCCGGAACCATAAAAAGAAAAAAAGCGAAGAGATCCGGGTCTATAAACCCCAAGAGATCAAAGCCTTTCTGGATGAATACGTCATCGGCCAGGAACGGGCGAAGATCGCTCTTTCTGTGGCCGTTTATAATCATTATAAGCGGATTTTGAATCTGGATCAGAATCAGCCCGGCGACGTGGAATTGCAAAAAAGTAATATCCTGTTGGTGGGCCCCACCGGCAGCGGTAAAACCTACTTGGCGAAAACCTTGGCAAAGATTTTGAACGTGCCCTTCGCCATCGCCGATGCCACTACTCTTACCGAGGCGGGCTATGTGGGCGAGGATGTGGAGAATATCCTCTTAAAACTGATCCAGGCCGCTGATTTTGATATTGAACGGGCTCAAAAGGGCATTATTTACGTGGATGAGATCGATAAGATTGCCCGCAAGAGTGAAAACGTGTCCATTACCCGGGATGTGAGCGGGGAAGGGGTGCAACAGGCCCTTCTGAAGATTGTGGAGGGAACGGTTTCCAATGTGCCTCCTCAAGGCGGGCGTAAGCATCCCAATCAGGAATTTATCCAGATCGATACTTCAAATATTCTGTTTATCTGTGGCGGCTCCTTTGATGGAATTCAAAACGTGGTGAAAAAACGGATCGGGAAATCCAATATGGGATTTGGCGGTCAAGTCCAAAGCAAGGAAGGCCCCAGCTTGAGCGAAATTTACCAAAAGATCGAAAGCCATGATATCACCAAATTCGGCGTGATCCCGGAATTGGTGGGCCGCTTGCCGATTTTGGTTACTTTGGATGAACTGGATGAAGAGGCGATGCTGAAAATTCTAACAGAGCCGAAAAATGCGCTGGTGAAACAGTATCAGAAACTCTTTGATTTGGATCATGTGGAACTGGAATTCACTGAAGATGCTCTAAAGGCCATTGCCGATAAAACCATCCAACAGAAAACCGGAGCCCGGGGCTTGCGTTCCATCATCGAAAATGCAATGATGGATGTGATGTATCGGGTGCCATCTATGGAAAACGTGAAAAAAGTGGTGCTGGATGAAGATTTTGTTTTGAACGGCGGCGAAGCCAAAATCGAAATCGGGGAGGGCGCTGAGGATGAACAGTAATTTCTTTTCGATGCTTTTTCGGATGAAGTATATCGACCGCTGGTCCCTGATGCGGAACTCCCGGCAGGAAAGCCTGATGGAACATAGCTTGGAAGTGGCGGTTTTGGCCCATGCGCTGGCAATTTTGGGCAACCAACGGTTTGGCAAAAACTATAACGCCGACCGGGCCGCTTCCTTGGGGCTTTATCACGATGCCCACGAAATTTTAACCGGTGATTTGCCCACGCCGGTGAAGTATCAGAATCCGGAAATTGAAACGGCATTTAAGGGCGTGGAACAAGCGGCCAACCAAAGCCTTTTGGCAATGTTACCCGCCGACTTGAAACCCACCTATGAACCGCTGGTCTGTGAAGCAGACGAAACCCTGCGCCCCATCGTGAAGGCGGCAGATAAACTTTCTGCCCTCATTAAATGTATTGAGGAACGCAAGGCCGGAAATGGTGAATTCGCTAAAGCCGAACAGTCGGTGCTGGGCTCCCTTCAAAAAATGAATCTGGCGGAGGTGGATTGCTTCCTGAAAGAATATCTCCCTGCCTTTGAACTGACCTTAGACGAAATGCGAAACTAACGATAGTGATATCTTGACATTTTAATGTTAAAGTGTTAAAATATTTGTTTGTACGGGCCATTAGCTCAGTTGGTTAGAGCTCCCGGCTCATAACCGGTCGGTCCCGGGTTCGAGTCCCTGATGGCCCACCAATAAAAAAGCACTCCCTTGTGGAGTGCTTTTTTATTTGGTGGTATCATCCGGGGGCTCGAACCCTGAGAGGGCAGCCGGCGATCAGTAAAACAGCCCGGTGCGGCTGTTTTACCGACGGCTGGAGCGAGGCGGGTACCGCGAGCAAAGCGGAGCGGTCGACGAGCAGGTGCAGATCTTTTGCAAAGATCTGCGTCCCCGATGGCCAGCACCCCCTTGCGGGGTGTTTTTTTAATCCAGACTTAATGTTAAATTGTTGATTTGTCATCAAAAATATGTTATAATAAAATGACTAAAATGGGGAAGGATGGGGTTTTATGAAATATCTGCTGCTGGCGGCTTGCCTGCTTTTGATATGGAATCTTATCACCTTTTCGATGATGGGCATTGATAAATATAAAGCCAAAAAGGGCCGCTATCGGATCTCGGAAAAAAACCTTCTCCTATCCGCTTTGTTTTTTGGTAGTGCCGGGGCACTTTTGGGGATGAATTGCTTCCGCCATAAGACCCGCCATTGGTATTTCTGCATTGGCCTGCCGGTGTTTTTTGTGCTCCATATCGGCTTGGCAGTTTTGCTGATCTATTGGCCCTTCTGATGCGATGAAAAAAACGTCACGATATACGATCATCGATGCCCTGCGGGGCATCGCCATACTGATGATGGTGGCATACCACGCCCTTTGGGATCTGGTTTACGTTTATGAGGTTCCCTTCGCTTGGTTCCGCTCTGAAGGTGCTGAGGTCTGGCAGTTGAGCATCCGCTGGATGTTTATCTTGCTTTCCGGCTTTTGCTGGCCCTTGAGCCGCCAACCTTGGAAACGCGCTCTCATAGTATTGGGCGCGGCCGCCTTGGTGAGTCTGGTGACGGTGGTTCTGATGCCGGATCAGGCAATTATCCATGGGGTTCTGGCCTTGATCGGTGCAGCAATGCTGGCAACGATTCCTATGGATCGTTTGTTTCGCAAAGTTTCGCCGATCATTGGAATCGGCCTTTGCTTTCTGCTTTTTTTGTTTTTCCAAGAGATCGAATTGGGTTGGTTCGGCATCGAAAACCTATGGCGGGTGCGGATGCCAAGAGAACTTTATGCTAATCTGTTAACCGCCTTTTTCGGATTCCAGCCCCGAGGATTTTTTTCCACTGATTATGTGCCGTTTCTGCCCTGGATCTTTGCTTATTGGATGGGCTATTTCGTCTATCGGTTGATGGAAAAACAAGGCTGGCTAAAGGGGTTATCGGCGATTTCTTGCAAGCCCTTGGAATTTTTGGGCCGGCACGCTCTGTTAATTTATTTAGTGCATCAGCCCTTGATTTACGGGCTTTGTCATTTGATTTTTGAGGTGATCCTATGAGAAAGAAAAAGAAAAAATGGATCAAACCCCGCCATCGGGTCGTCAGCAATCTGGCCCGGCTGGTGATTGGGCCTTATTCCCGTTGGAAATACGGCGTGGAGATTACTCCTTTCCGGGAGAAAAAACGCCGCCAATATCTGATCCTTTGCAACCATCAAACGGTATTTGATCAGTTTTTTATCGGGCTGGCGATGCAAGATCCTGTATACTATTTAGCCACTGAGGATATTTTCTCCAACGGCTGGGTTTCGTCTTTGATTCGCTGGCTGGTTGCGCCCATTCCCATTAAAAAGCAGACCACCGATGTTTCTGCGGTGATGAATTGTATGCGGGTTGCAAAAGAAGGGGGCTCCATTGCCTTGGCGCCGGAAGGCAACCGAACGTATAGCGGAAAAACCGAATATATGAACCCGGCAATTGCGCCGTTGGTGCGGAAGTTGAAACTGCCGGTGCTCCTCTTTCGGATCGAAGGAGGCTATGGCGTGCAACCCCGCTGGAGCGATTGCATCCGCAAGGGGAAAATGAAGGCCTATGTTTTCCGAGTGATTGAGCCGGAGGAATATGCAGATCTTTCCAACGAAGAGTTGTTTGCTTTGATCGAACAAGGCCTTTTCGTGAATGAGGGTTGTTTGGACGGTGAGTTCCGGCATCCAAAACAGGCGGAATATCTGGAACGAGCGATCTACGTTTGCCCTTTTTGTGGGCTTTCCCGCTTTGAAAGCCATGGCGCGGAACTGGAATGTTTGAAGTGCCATCGAAAGGTAGAATATTTGCCCTCGAAAGAACTGAAAGGCGTAGGCTATGAACATCCTTTCCGGTTTATCACAGAATGGTATAGCCACCAACAAGATGCGGTGAACGCTTTGGATACCCGGGAATATTTGGAAAAGCCCTTATATGAAGACCGTGCCCGGCTTTTTGAGGTTTTGGTTTATCAAAAGAAAGTTCTTTTAATGAAGGATGCCGATTTTGCGCTTTACGGAGATCGCATCACCGTCAACGGCGAAAACCGCTTCCCCTTTGAGGAAATTTCCGCTGTGACGGTATTAGGCCGCAACAAACTGAATATTTATCATCAGGGTCGTGTTTATCAGTTGAAAGGGGATAAGCGGTTTAATGCTTTGAAATACGTGCATCTGTTTTATCGTAGCAGAAATATCAGCAAAGGAGAAGAAAATGTCAAATTTTTGGGATTATAATGTGTGGGGTTTTATCAACTTGCTGGCAGTATTACTGCTGAGCCTGTTGGTGGCAAATATACTGAAACGCTCCATTAAGTTTTTAAGAGTTTCTCTAATCCCCACATCTGTGTTGGGTGGCGGAATTCTGCTGGCGATTGCCGGCGTTTTTAAAATGATAACGAAAACGGATCTGTTCAATGGGGCCTTTTTCGGCGGGAACGGCTACGCTGTGATGGAAGTAATCACCTATCATACATTAGCCTTGGGCTTTATTGCTTCCTCCTTTAAAACTGCCAATGGCAAACTTGGCAAAAAAAGAACGATAGAAATCTTCAACACCGGCGTCACCACCGTTTCTACTTATTTGATTCAGGCGATCCTGGGTATGGGGATCACGATGATTGCCGCATTGGTTATCGACGGATTCTTTGAAGCGGCCGGTATTCTGTTGCCCTTTGGCTTTGGCCAAGGAACGGGCCAGGCTTTGAACTATGGCACCATCTATGAAACGGAATACGGGTTTGATGGTGGCAAGAGTTTCGGCCTCACCGTTGCCGCTTTGGGCTTTTTGAGTGCGGCCTTGGGCGGCGTGGTTCATTTGAATGTTTTGAAAAAGCAAAAAAAGATCACCCTTTGCCCAGAAGGGGAGGGCGCCTTGCGTTCGGAGCAGGTTCAGGCGGAAAACGAAATTCCGATGCAGGGGAGTATGGATAAAATGACGGTGCAGATCGCATTGGTTTTTGCCGGTTATCTGCTGGCGTATTTGCTGATGTTCCTCTTGGGGAATCTTCTGCCGGGGATGAAATCGGTGATTTATGGATTCAACTTCCTCTTGGGCGTTCTAACAGCCACGCTTATTAAGATCGTTTTGAATACACTGCGTCGGAAAAAGATCATTAATCGGGAATATATCAATGATTTTCTGATGACCCGCACCAGTAACTTTTTCTTCGACGTTATGGTGGTGGCCGGCATTGCGGCTATCCGTCTGGATATTCTGGAACGCTATTGGGGCATTATCCTGATTTTGGGAATTGTAGGATTGGTGATTACTTATTTCTATAATCTTTATATTGCCCGCACTCTATTTCCCGAATATGCCGAGGAGCAGTTTTTGATGATGTATGGGATGCTCACCGGCACCGCCAGCACCGGGATCATTCTCCTGCGGGAGATCGATGGCGAATTCAAAACGCCGGCCGCTGATAATATGGTGTATCAGAATTTCCCGGCCATTGTATTTGGGTTCCCGATGATGTTGTTGGCAACGTTGGCGCCCCAAAAACCGATGCTCACACTTATCGTTCTGATTATATTCTTTGCAGTGATGAATTTGATCCTTTTCCGTAGCAAGATTTTTGGAAAACGGACAAAGTAAATAAAAATAAGACAGTCGAAAGACTGTCTTATTTTTCAGCGTGTCAAAAAACACTATTTTTTATTTTTGACACGCTGGGAGATTGCCAAAAATGTTTCCGAATTCGTCAAATCGTTCTCGTCGGCGTACATAGGTACGTTAGAGAGCGATTTGGCGGATAGCAGAAAAATTCAATCGAATTCCGCATCGCCATGCGGAATTTTTCCTTATAAAGAACCCATAAGAAAGCGCATCGCTTCCTTCTCGTTTTCCTTTATGAAATAGTGTTATCTTTTTTGCTCTTTTCTTTTTCTGCGGTCGGGGACTTTTTTTGACAGTCTAAAAAATAAGACAGTCGAAAGACTGTCTTATTTTTATGGTGGAAGTAGCAGGAATCGAACCTGTGACCCCTTGCATGTCAAGCAAGTACTCTAACCGGCTGAGCTATACTTCCATTCTTTAATATCATACCATTATTTTATAAAAAAGCAAGTCTTTTTATGAAAAAAGGCCACCGTGTA
>JAZNEH010000223.1:0-13705 GCA_045588515.1 Eubacteriales bacterium | reverse complement strand
CCAACACTCAAAGGGTGCTGCCAACTCTTCGCTAATGTATACCTGGGTCTTCTTGGTCTGCAGCATAGAACTGGGAACCAAGGGAGTAACAGGGCCGTGGGTAACCAGACGGGAAGTCATTCTCTGCCAGCTGGAGAAGGTGCCGCAGGTAGCCAGAGCGTGAACTTCGATCCGTTCCTTAGCACGCATTACGTCGATGGGGCCGATGGTAGCAGCCATAGGCGGAACGTTAGCGATATCGCCAGACTGACCGAAGGTACCGTTCAGGGAGTTCTGCAGAATGGTCATGGGATGCAGTTTCACCAATTTGGCGGGCTGATTCAGCCATTCTTCAATGTCACCGCTGCCAACGAATTCGGGAATAGGATCCACGAAAGCAACGTGACCGGTCCAACCGGGAGAGGTGGAGATGATATCGGCACCGCCTTCGGAAATATCGTTGATGATCTTGGAATAATCATTGATGTTTTCGTTGGTGGGGAAGTGCACGTTCTCCATAGGCATTCTCAGTTCGGGATCGATCTGCATAACGAAATACTTGATCATAGAATGAACGAAACCGGCCTCATAGGTCAGGGGGGCGATATTGCCGTTTTCATCCGCCCATTCGTCCTCGGCGAAGATATGAACTTTGGAGCAATCAACCTTGAAGTAGTTGATCAGTTGAGCCAGAGGAATGTAGGTATCGGGTTCGGGGTTGCCCAGGATCATGGTGAAGGTCTTGCCTGCTTCGGAAGCGGCCTTCAGCCGGGTGAACAGGGTGGCAATCAGAACGGGATGGGGGTTCATCATTACCTTTACTTCGAACTCGGGATGCCACCAAGCCTCGCGCTTTTCCAAATCTTTGCCGCTGAGCTTGCGAACACGTTCGCAAATTTCACGTTCCTTAAAGGGAACAAAATCGGCGGGAGCAAAGTTGAAGCCGGTTGCGGGATCAGTAATGAAATCTTTCATTTTTAAAATCTCCTTTATATAAATATTTTATAAAACAATGTTATTGCAGTTCGCCGCCGTGAATCACGCCGTGAACCTTCATCTTATAGTCCACCAGTACCAGGTCGGCCCGTTTGCCCTTGGCGATCTCGCCCCGGTCATAAAAACCAACGGCCAAAGCGGGGTTATAGGAGGCGAACTTGAACACGTCAACAATAGAAGCGCCGGTATGCTTGATCATATTGCGGCAGGCAATATCCAGAGTCATCTTGGAACCGGCGATCTCGCCCATATGGTCAAAGTTGATATCGTCTACGTCGTCGTAGCCCGGGGGGATGGGGCCATCGCAGGCATAAGCATCAGAGATCAGAATGATCCGATCATCGCCTTTGATCCGGCGCACCAGACGGAGCATATAGGGATCCACGTGGATGCCCCGGCTATCGCAGATCAGCTCTGCGAAGATCTCCCGGTTATAATTCACCGCCTCGTCCACGCAAACACCCCGACATTCGGGATACATAGGGCGATCGCCGGTGGCATTGGTATGATGGGTGCCGATCTTCAGGCCGTAGGGCATAATGGCTTCGATCTCTTGGGGTGAAGCCTCGCTGTGGGCCACGGAGAAAACGGCGTTGGGGTTCTTGGCCTTTACATCCTGCACAAATTCCAGAATGTTTTCCCGCTCGGGCGCCAAAGCCCAAACTTTTGCCAGATCCCAGGCCGCATCAATGATGGGCTGGTGCTTGGCCTTATCCACCGGGCCTTTCCACGGGTTGGATTCCCGGTCGCATCCGAATTTGGGGTTCAGGTAGGGGCCTTCCATATAAAGGCCGCCGATATTTTTACAGGCAGGATCCTTCATCGCCTCCCGCAGGGTGGCAATGGCCTCCAGATAGGCAGCGGTATCCATACTGTAATATAAAGCGGGCAGCAGGGTGGTGGTGCCGTGCTTCAGGTGATGGCCGCAAACGGTGGGGTCATCCTGAAAGAAGACCTTGCCATCGGAATGGGTGTGGATATCCACAAAGCCGGGACCAACGTAGTTGCCTTGGGCATCAATGATCTCTGCCCCTTCGGGAACGGGCAGCTTGCGCATTTACCCAAAGTCCACGATCTTGCCATCCTCCATCAAGAGGATGCCGTCGGGGATAAAGTGATCACGCATCACTAAGGTTGCATTGATAATTGCTTTCATTATTTTTCACCTAACTCCTTTAATAATGCTTTATCTTCTTCGATCAGCCATTGGTGGCGCAGGTCGCAGGTGGGAATCACCAAATCGAAGCCTTATGCGGCCCTTAAGCCTCTGCTGATGCCGGCTAAATGCAGTTCGTTTTCTGCAGATTGCTCTTTATCGAAGGCCTGTAACACGCCCGCTGGGTACCGCCCGGGCAAGGCTTGCTTTTGAGTTATTCATTGGGAACACCTCATAATATTTCATCCTAAAATATTGTACCTTATTATAGGAATAAATGTCAATAGATTTGGCGCAAGCGAAAGCGTAAAAAAGATTGCATTTTCGTTTCTCTTGTGTTATAATCGTAATCGAAATAAAAACAAAAGTGGAAATGAGGATATAAAATGGAAATTGGAATTGAACGGCGCCGGGAAGAAATTATGGAGTTGGTGCGTTCTAAGGGGAGCATCCGTGTGGCGGAGATCAGCAAACTTTACGGCGTTTCGGAAGTAACTGTGCGCAGTGACCTGGAATTCTTGGAGGCCCAGGGCGTGCTGACCCGGGTTCACGGCGGCGCTGTGGGTACCGGCAAACATTATGCTAATCTGGATATGCGGGAGCGATATATGAGCAACGCTTCCTATAAAAAAGAACTGGCCCAGCGGGTGGCGGCCCTTGTGGATCATAACGATACCATCATGATGAACGCAGGAACCACCCTCACCTACGTGCTCCACGCCATCCGCGGCAAGCGGAATATCAGCATTGTTACAAACTCCATTCAGAATGCTATGGAAGCCAGTGCTTATCCGGGTTTTAACGTGATCTTGCTGGGGGGCGAGATTGATGAACAGTATCAGTTCACCTATGGAAACGATGCGTTGAGCCAACTGGAAAAATACCACGCAACCAAATGTATTTTATCGGTAGACGGCATTCACGCTCGGGATGGCCTCACCCTCTATTATGCCAATGAATCGGGAATTCTCCGAAAGATGATCGCATGCTCCGATCAAGTGATCGTGGCGGCGGATGCGGGCAAGATCGGCAAAAGCACCTTTTCCAAAGTGGCGCCCATCGATGCGATGGATGCGCTGGTTACCAACCACACCGACCACCCGGAATTGGAATTGATCCGGGAACAGGGAATTCAGGTTTTTGAGGCGTAAAAATCATTGACATTTACGTGGGGTTTGTGTTAATATATTAGGTGGAAAAGAAAACAGAATCAAAATAAAAACAAAACAAAATCCAAAGGATGGATGAGGATGAAAAAGTATCTTGGTATCGATATCGGCACCACCTCTCTGAAAGCGGCGGTTTTCGACGAAAAGGGAACCCGGCTGGGCTTGGAGAAGGTAGATTATGTGCTGGATACCGACCCTAAAACCGGCTATATCGAGTTTGAGGCAATGAAATATATCGAGATGTGCAAAGATGTGATCGCTAAGTTGCAGGCTTCCTGCGGGCCCATCGATGCTCTTTCGGTGGATACCCAAGGAGAAACCTTGATTTTGGCCGATGGGCAAGGCAAGCCTCTTTGCCCAGCCATCGTTTGGCTGGATAACCGTGCTACCGCCGAGGCGGATTTGATCGAAAAGAAATTCGGCCACCCCAAGGTGTATGAGATCACCGGCCAACCGGAGATCACCGCCACCTGGCCGGCCTCCAAATTGATCTGGGTGCGGGAAAACCGGCCGGAGGTTCTTAAAGAAACGAAAATGATCTTTATGTTGGAGGATTGGATTCTCTATGGGTTGACCGGCAACTTTGTAACGGAACCCACCATTCAGTCTTCATCGGTTTATTTCGATATTAATAAGCGCACTTGGTGGAGCGAAATGCTGGAGTTTATCGGCATCACCGAGGAGATGCTCCCCAAGATCTGCAAGAGCGCAGTCCCCGTTGGGGAATATGAAGGAATTACCGTGGTCAGCGGCGCCTTGGATCAGATCGCCGGCACGATTGGCGTGGGCGTGACCGACGATACCCGGGTCAGCGAAATGACCGGTACCATTATGGCGGTCTGCGTAACCACCGACAAAATCCCGCCCTTTGATCCCAAGAGCATCGTGCCCTGCCATTTGCACGCCCTTGAAGATCAATACTGTATGATCCTGTGGTCCGCTACCGCCGGGATGGCCTTGAAGTGGTTCAAGGAGCAATTTGCGCCGGAAACTTCCTTTAAAGAATTGGATGAACTGGCTGCGGCGGTCAGCCCCGGCTGTGACGGGATGACCATGTTGCCCTATTTTTGCGGTTCCACCATTCCAAACTATAACCCGGAAGCCACCGCTTGTTTCAACGGTATCACCCTTTCCCATACCAAGGGGCATTTTGCCCGCTCTATTATGGAGGCGGTTTCCTTTATGCTGCGGCAGAATCTGGAATATGCCAAGGTGCCGGAAGATTGCGAATTGCGGATCACCGGCGGTGCCGCCGGAAGCCCCCTTTGGTCCACCATCAAGGCCAACGTGGTACATAAACAACTGAACACTGTGAAGGAAAGCGAAACCGCCTGCTTGGGTACTGCTATTTTGGCGATGGTGGGCGTTGGAGAATATGCGTCCATTCAGGAAGCCGCCGAAGCCACGGTTCAGGTGGATAAAACCTATGTTCCCACCGGGGATGATTACGAAGAAGCCTACGCCCGTTATTGCGGGTTGGATAACAAATTAAACGCGAAGGAGTAAAAAGGATGTATAAGAACTATAAGATCAGAGCGCCTTTTTTTGAGGTTGGCCCCAAGTGTATTATGTGGGGGAACCGGATGCTGGAGTTGGCCAAGGAACTGGATAAGATCGCAGAGGAATTCGATCTGGATATTATCGTAACTCCCCAGTATGCGGATATCCGCCTGCTGGCGGAAAACACCAAGCATCTGCATATCTATGCTCAGCATATGGATTCCTTGGTTCCCGGCCGGGGGCTGGGCTCCGTTTTGCCGGAATCTGTGAAAGAAGCCGGCGCCGTGGGCGTAATGCTGAACCATGCCGAAAAGAAACTGACTCTGGAAGAGATCAAGGCCACCATTGCCCGTGCCGATGAAGTGGGCTTGGCCACCATCGTCTGCGCCGACAGTGTGGAAGAGGTTGCCGCCATTGCTGAAATGGGCCCCAACCTGATCGTTGCCGAGCCCACCGAACTGATCGGTACCGGCGTGGCCAGTGATATGGGCTACGTGGTGGATACCATCGAGGCGGTTCGTAAGATCAACCCCGATATTATGGTGCTGCAGGGTGCCGGTATCTCCGGTCCCGAGGACGTGGAAAACGTGATCCGGGCCGGCGCACAGGCCACCGGTTGTACCAGCGGTATTCTGAAGGCGGAGGATCCCGAAGCCGCCGCTTGGGCCATGCTCCGGGCTTTGCGGGAAACCTGGGATGAGGTGCACGCTGAATGAATGCAGAGATCCTTCAAAATGCAATGAACGCCTTCAAGATCGAAAGCGAGTCTTTGATCAAGACTATGGAAGCCATCGATCCCAAGGAATTTGAAAAGGCGGTTGACGCTTTAGCAAAGGCCGAGCGGATCGCCGCCGCCGGTTGCGGCCATTCCGGCATCGCTTGCCGCCATTTTGCGCACCTGATGTGCTGTATTGAGCGGCCTGCCCGGTTTTTATCCCCCGCAGAGGCGGTGCACGGCGGGATGGGCTTTTTACAGCCCGGTGACGTGGTGTTGCTGGTTTCCCGGGGCGGGAAAACCGACGAACTGATGCCCATTGCGGATATTTGCCGCAATAAGGGGGTCACGGTGATCGGCGTAACCGAGAACCTCCAATCCCCTCTGGCAGAAAAATCCGATATCGTGTTGGCAATGGCAGTGACCCGGGAATGTGATAAATATAATTGCCAGGGCACCACCAGCTTTGCGGTGACCAACGCCATCTTCGATGCACTGCAGACTGCCGTTCTGGAAGTGACGGATTTTAAAAATGAAACCTTCGCCGTGATCCATCCCGGCGGGGCTGTTGGAAAACGTTTAAATAATAAATAAGATATAAAAGGAGAAAAAACAATGGAATTTAAAGTTTATCAAAAAGAACTGGAACTGCAATCCAGAGGCTGGATCCCCACTTTCCACGACGTTTCTAAGGAAATTCGTGAGATCGTTGCCGCTTCCGGTGTAAAGAACGGTACCGTATGCGTGGCTTCCCACCATACCACCTGTTCTGTGATGGTTCAGGAATGTTCCCACGATATCGATTCTTTCGATCTGGAATTCCTGCAACACGATCTTTTGGACATTATGAGAAAACTGGTTCCCGATTTCCGTGAGGAACATCAGTATCGTCATCCCGGCCCCATCCACGCTCAGTTCGGCCGCTATGTGAACGAGCCCGGCGACTTCACTAGTATGAATACCGACGGCCATCTGCGCTCTGTATTCTTCGGCAGAAGCGAAACCCTCACCATCAAGGACGGTGAACTGGACGGCGGCGAATTCGCTCACGTTTACTTCATCGACTGGGATCAGGTTCGTGCCCGTCATCGTCAGTTGAACGTTACCGTTATGGGTACCTGCGAGGACGTGGAAGACCGCAAGTGGAACAATGGCGAAGTGATCAACACGCTGCATAAGTTCACCGAGGAAGAAAAGGCTTACGACCTGCACTATGATCTGCAGTTAAAGAGATAAAAGGAGACCCCCAATGAGAATTATTCTTGATACCGCTAATTTGGAGGATATCCGTTATTTTAACGAATATTTCCCCATCGAAGGTGTAACCACCAACCCCACCATCCTCTCCAAAGAGGGCGGCGACGTTTTGAAATTGTTGAAGGAGATCCGGGCCATTATCGGCGAGGATAAGGAACTGCACGTGCAGGTAACCGAAACCGAATACGATAAGATCGTAGAAGAAGCCAAGGCCATCGTTGCTTACTTGGGCAAAAATACCTTTGTGAAGATCCCCGCCACCGACGTGGGTCTGAAGGCTACCAAGGCCCTGAGCGATGAAGGCTACGGCATCACCGTAACCGCCGTGCTCACCGCCGCTCAGGCCATGCTGGCCTCCAACTGCGGCGCCGCTTACGTGGCTCCCTACGTGAGCCGCTTGGAGAATATCTGTGCCGACGGCGTTGGCACTGTGGCTGAGATCGCTGAGATCTTCGCCATCTCCGGCACCGATACCCAGATCCTGGCCGCTAGCTTCAAGACCGCTAAGGAAGTTCTGGATTGCGCTGTTGTGGGTTGCCACACCGCCACCATCAGTAGTGAAGTGATGCACAAACTGCTGGCTCACACCACCACCGATACCTCCATCGACGGCTTTGCCTCCGATTGGAAAAAGGCTTTTGGTGAAACCACTTTGTTGAAATTGATCAACGGCTAAATCAAATAAAAAAGAGCCCTGCGAGAGATCGTTTCCTCTCGCAGGGCTTTGCTGTTTGAATAAAAAATTCCCTTTTTGTCCCTTGAGGGACACGCAGAGTCCGCTGACTCTGCGGAGGGTGAAGTTAAAATTTGGCGACGATGGCCTGCATCTGATCCTGCTTTTCTTCCATTTCCTGCACCAGTTTGAACTGGGTGTGGGCCCGCACCAGGTTATGGTCGGGATATTCGGTCTTAAAGTAGGTATCGCCGTTCAGATAATCGGCCAGAAACCGGATGCCGCACTCAAAGGTCATCATCCAAGCGCCGGTGGGCAACAGGGCTTTTTCGGCATCAGTCAGAACGTTATCGCAGCCTTCCAAGAATCCTTGGGTATAGGCCTCGAACAGTTCCAGATCCAGTTGCACCTTATCCAGATCCTTCTCATCTTCGGCGGCGGTGGAAGCACCATAGCGGATCGAATCGCCGAAATCAAAGATGGCCTGGCCGGGCATCACAGTATCCAGATCGATCACACAAACGCCTTCGCCGGTTTGCGGATCCAGCAAAACGTTATTCAATTTGGTATCGTTATGGGTTACCCGCAGGGGCAGAACGCCTTCTGCCTGCAACTGCATTACGATGGCGCAGGATTCCTCACGGGCTAACGCCCATTCCACTTCCTCTTTCACCGTATCCAGTCGGCCGGCCTTGTTTTGGGCAATTGCCTCCTTTAACTGCTCCATCCGTTGGGGAGTGTCGTGGAAATGGGGGATGGTTTCAAAGAGGGTATCAGCGGGATAATCGCCCAGCAGTTTCTGGAACCGGCCAAAGGCTTTGGCGCTGGCATAGAAATCTTTGGGCTCCCGCACGGCATCCAGCGCCATCAGGTCGCTTTGGAAACGATAGGCCCGGTAGGCGCCTTCTTCGCCGCTATAATAAAGATCGCCGCCCTTCGTTTGGATGAAGGTGAGGGTTTCCCGATTGGGATTTCCGCCTTCTTCCAGAATCTTTTTCTTTAAAAATTCGGTAACCTTAAATACGTTTTCCATCAATCCCTGCGGATTGGTGAACACGTTGGTATTCATTTTTTGCAGGATATACTGGCTCCCTTTCACGGTGGTCAGCAGGATGGTATCATTGATATGCCCGCTGCCGAAGGGTTCCACTTTTGCCACATCACCATCAAAAGCAAAGGAATCGATTACATTTTTCAGGGTGTTGGTCATATTATGCCTCCCAAAGGTTTTCGGGGTAAACGCCGGCTTTCTTCAAAGCCTGAATGCTGGCTTCTACCATAGGTTTATCTTCCTTATAGGTTACGCCAAACCATTTAGCATCGCTGGTTAAAACCTTAACGGTTGCTTTTTCTTCGTTCAACAGTTCATCCACCACCACCGGCAGATAGAATTCGCCTTTCAAGGGGTTCTTTTCAACGGTTTCTTTCAAGAAGATGGGGAATTTCTCTTCCAAGGTTTTCAGATATGCCAAGGGGAATCCCCACATATTCATTGAAACCGGAGCCGTGTTGGAAACGGGCACGAATGTTTTGCCGCCATCTTCAGAATAATGAGCTTGCCCATCGATCTTTTGGATCATAGTCCGCTCATCGATTTTTTGCAGATAGCCGTCTTCGCTTACCCGGCACACACCACGGGCTACGTGGCCGTTATCGGTGAGCGTGTTTTCTAGAATATAGCCCACCATCGAGATCTTCATCGGATCGGTTTCTACATCGCCTTTCAGGAATTCATAAAGGGAAACAAAGCTTTCCCGGCCATAGAAATCGTCGGCGTTGATAACAGCGAAGGGCGCATCCAGCACATCCTTACAGCAAAGAATGGCGTGGCCGGTGCCCCAAGGTTTTTCCCGGTCGGCGGGAATTTCAATCACGCCCTCGGGGATTTTATCCAGTTCTTGGAAAATATAATGCACTTCGGCTTGTTTGGCGATCCGGTTGCCGATGGCGTTTTTAAAATCTTCTTCGATTACGTGTTTAATAACAAACACAAACTTTTTAAAACCGGCCTTCATAGCATCATAAATGGAATAATCCATAATGATATGGCCCTGAGGGTCAACGGGATCGATCTGCTTCAATCCACCGTAGCGGCTGCCCATACCGGCGGCCATAATCACTAAAATCGGTTCTTTCATATCAGGATCCTCCTGTTTCGGAAGTTTTCTTCCTTATTATAATATATAGCGCTTTTCCTACGCTAATGTTTATTATATCATCATTTATTTAAAATGTAAAGGGATACTTTTTGCGTATAGTCAAGTTGCACAAAAACGAGGGGCGATCCTTTGACACATTTGTTGAATTAAAAAATTAAAAAATGCTTGAAATTCCAAGGCGGGTGTGTTATTATATATGGGCACGACTATGGAATGCGACGAAACGGGAGGTGGCCATAGCGCCGAATTTTCCCGGCGGATATGGGGAATTTCCGTGGAGCAGACCGATCTCAATCGGTCGAAAAAGTCAGGAAAAACAAAGAGTTGGCCGTTCCTTGGAACTGCACGGTGTGCCGTGTAAGCCGATTTTGGGAGTGGAACTTTGTTCGGACAAAAATGTCCGATTTTATTTAGCCCCCCGGTGAAACACCCGGGGTTGTGTGTTGAAGAATTTTCCGTCAAAGTCGCCGAAAACCCAAAGTCAAATATTAAAAAGGAGGCTTATTAAGCATGGCTGACAAAATCAGAATCAGACTCAAAGGCTACGATTCCACTCTAGTGGATCAGGCAGCTCAGAAGATCCTGGAAACCGCCCAGAGAACCGGCGCGGTTGTATCCGGTCCGATCCCCCTGCCCACCAAGAAAGAGGTTGTTACCATTCTGCGCGCTGTTCATAAGTATAAGGATAGCCGTGAGCAGTTTGAAAGAAGAACCCATAAGCGTCTGATCGACATCGTGAAGCCCGCAGCAAAAACCGCTGAGGCACTGGCAAGCGTTGAACTTCCCGCTGGCGTTGAACTTGAAATCAAGCTGTAAGCGTCGCCGCGAAGGTCATGTTGATGCGAATCAACCAATAACCAAATGGAGGTAAAAACAATGAAGAAAGGTATTATCGGTAAGAAAATCGGAATGACCCAGCTTTTCGACGAAGTTGGTAACGTGATTCCGGTAACAGTCATTCAGGCAGGCCCCTGCACCGTTGTTCAGAAGAAGACCGTTGAAAACGATGGTTATGCTTCCGTTCAACTGGGTTATATGGATCTGGCTGAAAAGAAAGTAACCAAGCCTATGAAAGGTCATTTCGACAAGGCTGGCGTTGCTTATAAGAAAGTTTTGAAGGAATTCCGTCTGGAAGACGCTGAATCCTATAACGTTGGTGACGTTGTGACTGCAGACGCTTTTGAAATCGGCAGCTGCGTAGACGTAACCGGCATCTCTAAGGGTAAAGGCTTCGCCGGCACCATTAAGAGATACAACGGTCATCGCACTCCGATGACGCACGGTGGCGGCCCTGTTCATCGCCACGCCGGCTCCATGGGCGCCTGCTCTTCTCCTTCCCGCATTTTCAAGGGTAAGAAGATGCCCGGCCATATGGGTGCCGTTAAGGTTACCGTTCAGAACCTCGACGTTGTAAAGGTCGACGTTGAGAATAACTTGTTGGTGGTTAAAGGTGCGATCCCCGGCCCGAAGGGTTCGGTTGTAACCGTTAAGTCCACCGTTAAAAATGGTTAAGTAAGGGGGAAATGAAGAATGGCTAACGTAGACGTATTCGATATGAGTGGCGCCAAGGTGTCCACCATGGACCTTGCAGATTCCATTTTTTGCGTAAAAGCAAACGAAGCTGCTATGCATATGGCAGTGAAAAACTATCTGGCTAATCAACGCCAGGGTACCCAGAGTGCTTTGACCCGTGCCGAAGTTTCCGGCGGCGGCAAGAAGCCTTGGCGGCAAAAAGGTACTGGCCGGGCCCGTCAGGGTTCCACCAGAGCTCCCCAGTGGACTCACGGCGGTATCGTTTTCGCTCCCAAGCCCCGGGAATATCGCTTCAGCCTGAATAAGAAGGTTAAGAAACTGGCTCTCTTGTCTGCTCTTTCTTCTAAACTGGCCGAAGGCAAACTGATCGTTCTGGATAAGATCGATATGGAAGAATATAAGACCAAAACTGTTGTTGGTATGATGAAGGCTCTGAACGTTGAGAACGCTCTGGTTGTGAACAACGTAACCAACCTTTACTTCGTGAAGAGTGCCGCTAACATCCCCGGTGTTAAGGCTGCTCGTGTAAACACCATCAACACTTACGAAATCCTGAAGCACGACACTTTGATCCTGACTCAGGATGCCGTGAAGCAACTTGAGGAGGTTTATGCATAATGAAATCCGTTTATGATATTATTATGAAACCTATCGTTTCCGAAAAATCCATGGCTTCTATGCAGGATAAAACCTACGTATTTAAAGTAGCCAAGGATGCCAACAAGATCGAAATCAAAAACGCAGTTGAAGAGATCTTCAAGGTTTCTGTTGAAAAAGTAACCACCGTTAATGTGAGCGGTAAAGAAAAGAGAATGGGCGTTCACGTGGGCAAGACTGCTGCCTGGAAGAAAGCCTATGTTAAATTGACTGCCGATTCAAAGACCATCGAGTTCTTTGACGGTATGATGTAAGGAGGAGAACGTTAATGGCTATTAAAACTTATAAACCTACTTCTCCTGCTCGTCGCCAGATGAGCAATGTGGATTATAGCTGCCTTTCCAAGGATGCTCCCGAGCGGTCTTTGCTGACCAACCTGAAGAAGCACGCCGGCAGAAACAGCTACGGCCGCATCACCGTTCGTCATCAGGGCGGCGGCAACAAGGTTAAGTACAGAATTATCGATTTCAAGAGAAATAAACTGGATGTGGCTGCAACCATCACTTCCATCCAGTACGATCCCAACCGGACTGCTTTCATCGCTCTTCTGAACTATGAAGACGGCGAAAAGGCTTATATCATCTGCCCCGAAGGCGTTAAGGTTGGCGATCGGGTAATCGCATCTGCCAATGCTGATATCAAGCCCGGCAATGCACTGCCCATCGAAAACATTCCCGTTGGTACTGTGATCCATAACATTGAGTTGTATCCCGGCAAGGGCGCTCAGTTGGTTCGTACCGCCGGTGCCAGCGCTCAGCTGATGGCTAAGGAAAACGGTTATGCTCAGGTTCGTCTGCCCTCCGGCGAAGTTCGTCTGGTTCGGCTGAACTGTATGGCTACCATCGGCGTTGTTTCCAACGGCGATCATTCCAACGTATCTATCGGTAAGGCCGGTAGAAAGCGTCATATGGGTATCCGCCCCACCGTTCGTGGTTCTGTTATGAACCCCTGCGACCATCCCCACGGTGGTGGTGAAGGTAAGTCCCCCATCGGCCGTAGCGGCCCTGTTACCCCCTGGGGTAAACCCGCTCTGGGCTATAAGACCAGAAGCAAAAAAGCAAAGACCGACAAGTTTATCGTTAAACGTCGGAATGCGAAGTAATTCGGAAGGAGGAAAATTTAAATGGGTAGAAGTGTTAAAAAAGGTCCTTTTGTTGACCCCAAACTTTTAGCAAGAGTTCAGGCCATGAACGAGAGCGGTGAAAAGAGAGTTCTCAAGAGCTGGTCCAGAGCATCCACCATCTTTCCGGATTTTGTAGGTCATACGATCGCCGTTCATGACGGCAGAAAGCATGTACCTGTTTATGTAACCGAGGATATGGTAGGTCATAAACTGGGTGAGTTCGCTCCCACCAGAACCTTTAAGGGCCATGCAGGCTCCAAGACCACTAAGTAAGGAGGACATTGAAAATGGAAGCAGTTGCACATTTGAAATATCTCAGAATCTCTCCTCGTAAGGTTAGCGTGGTTTTGGATCTGATCCGGAATAAACCCGCGAAGTACGCTGTAGCGATTCTGCAGAACACCCAAAAGGCAGCCAGCGAACCCGTTTGCAAGCTGCTGAAAAGCGCAATGGCTAACGCCGAAAACAACAACGGTATGAACGTTGACAAGTTGGTTGTGGCTAAGTGTTATGCTTGCCCCGGCCCCATCTTGAAGAGAATCATGCCCAGAGCACAAGGTAGAGCGTTCCGCATTAATAAGAGAACCTCTCACGTGACTATTGTATTGGAGGAGGCGTAATTATGGGTCAGAAAGTAAATCCCCATGGCATGCGTGTCGGGGTTATTAAGAATTGGGATTCCAGATGGATCGCAGCCGACGGCAAGACCGGCGACCTGATCCTGGAAGACTACAACATCCGTAAGTTCCTGAAGAATAAACTTTACAGTGCCGGTGTGCCCACCATCG
>JAZNEH010000222.1:0-2697 GCA_045588515.1 Eubacteriales bacterium | reverse complement strand
GAAGGGATCAAAACCCTTTCGGTTCCCGAGCGGGCAACGATAACCAATATGGGCACCGAACTGGGCGCCACCACGTCCATCTTCCCCTCCGACGAAGTCACCGAAGCCTTCTTGAAAGCCGAAGGGCGGGCTGAAGATTTCCGCCCTCTGGCCAGCGATCCCGATGCGGTATACGATCGCATCATCGATATTGATCTTTCCACATTGGAACCGTTGATTGCCTGCCCCCATAGCCCGGATAACGTGGTAAAGGTTTCTTCTTTGAAGGGCACAAAGGTGGATCAGGTTTGCATCGGCTCCTGCACCAACTCTTCTTTGATGGATATGCTGAAAGTGGCTGCTCTTTTGAAGGGCAAGATCATTATGCCGGGCGTGAGCCTTTCTATTTCGCCCGGTTCCAAGCAAGTGTTAACGATGTTGGCGGATTGCGGCGCGTTGACGGATATTCTGGCCAGCGGTGCCCGGCTATTGGAATGTGCTTGCGGCCCTTGCATCGGTATGGGCTTTTCGCCCAACTCCGGCGGAGTCAGCCTGCGTACTTTTAACCGGAACTTCGAAGGTCGCAGCGGCACCGCCGATGGGCAAGTTTACTTAGTTTCTCCCGAAACTGCCGTTGCCGCCGCTCTCACCGGCGAGATCACCGATCCTATGCTGCTGGGCAGTGAACTGAAAATTGAAATGCCGGATTCCTTCCGCATTGATGATAGCGCAGTGATCGCCCCTGCCACGCCGGAAGAGGCGAAAGATCTGGAAATTCTGCGTGGGCCCAATATTAAGCGATTCCCCGATGCGAAACCTCAGGAAGATACCTTGAGCGCCGAACTGGTTTTGAAAGTGGGCGATAATATCACCACCGATCATATTATGCCGGCAGGCGCCAAGATTCTGCCTTATCGCTCCAATATTCCTTATTTGAGCCAGTTTTGTTTCGGCGTTTGCGATAAGACCTTCCCTGAACGGGCCTTAAAAGCAGGCCAGAGCATCGTTGTGGGCGGAATGAACTACGGCCAGGGCTCTTCCCGGGAACACGCCGCTCTGGTGCCTCTCTACTTAGGTGTTCGGGCGGTGATCACTAAGAGTTTCGCCCGGATCCATATTGCTAATCTGATTAACGCAGGCATTATGCCTTTAACCTTTGAAAACCCGGCTGATTATGAAAAATTGAACCAGGGCGATCAACTGACTCTGAAAAATATTTATGCCGGAATGGAAAGCGGCAAAATGATCTTGGTGAATGAATCCACCGGGGTGGAAATCCCGCTGGTTTGCAATTTCACCGATCGCCAGATCGCCATCCTGAAGGCCGGAAGCCTTCTGGCCTATACCAAAGAAATGGGAGAATAAAAAATGCAGAAATTTATCGATCAATCTGTTGAAAGTTTCCGCCAATTGCTGGTGGAACAATTGGCCCGCCAGGAACGGATGGAGCAGGGGAGTAAGGCCAAGAATTATGCGGAAATGCCCAAAATCGTTATCGGCGTTTGCGGCGGCGACGGCATCGGCCCCATTATTATGAAGGAAGGCCGCCGGGTGCTGGAATATCTCTTGAAAGAGGAAATTACCGCCGGATCCATTGAGATCAAAGAAATTGAAGGCCTTACCATCGAACATCGGATGGAAACCGGCAAGGCGATCCCCGATGATACTTTGGCCGCATTGAAGAGTTGCGATGTGATCTTAAAAGGCCCCACCACCACCCCCCACGGCGGCACTATGGAAAGCGCTAACGTGACTATGCGCCGGGAACTGGATCTTTATGCCAACGTGCGGCCGGTAAACGTGCCGGAGCAGGGCATCGATTGGATCTTCTTCCGGGAAAATAGCGAGGGTGAATATGTTCTGGGGAGCCGGGGAATTCAGTTGCCCGGTAAATTAGCGATGGACTTTAAGGTTACCACCGATGCCGGCACCCGCCGAATTGCTCGTGCCGCCTTCGAATATGCTAAGAATAACGGGAAAACCAACGTAGCCATCGTTACCAAGGCTAATATTATGAAAAAGACCGACGGCAGTTTCAGTGCGATCTGTCACGAAATCGCCGAAGAATATCCCGGCATCACCGCTGAAGATTGGTATATCGATATTATGACCGCCAATTTGGTGAACGAAGAATTGCGCAAAAAATTTCAGGTCTTCCTGTTGCCCAATCTCTATGGCGATATTATCACCGATGAGGCCGCGCAGATCCAAGGCGGGGTAGGCACCGCCGGTTCCTCCAATATCGGCGATGAATATGCGATGTTTGAAGCCATCCACGGCTCCGCTCCCCGGATGATGGAGCAGGGTTTGGGGGATTACGCCAACCCCGCCAGCATCCTTAAGGCCGCCGCTATGTTGCTGCGGCATATCAATCGGGTGGCAATCGCTGAAAAACTGGAAAATGCTTTGGAAGAATGTAGTAAAATCTGCAATATGACCGGCGACCGTAACGGCAACACCTGCGCCGAATTTGCCGATCAGTTAATGTCTTTGATCTAAGTCGGGGCCTGCCCCGAACCCCGTTAAAACCCCTTTTTGTAAAAAGGGGTTTTAAAATCCCCAAAAACCTTCAAACCGGTTACTTTTTAAAAGAGATGGATTAAAAAAGGGATGGACTTTTGCACAAGTCCAGTAAAAACGGACAATAGAAAAAAAGAGCCCCCTATGGTAGAATAGAAGAAACTACCATAGGGGGAATTTGTATGCCAAGAGAATATC
>JAZNEH010000221.1:0-25827 GCA_045588515.1 Eubacteriales bacterium | reverse complement strand
GATCGCAGATCGCCCCTACGAGCACGATTGCAAATCACCTTGTAGGGGTCGGCGATTTCGACGACCCGTTGGTTTGATGGGATTTAACGGGACGTCGGGAACCGCCGTCCCCTACGGGGGCACCAATCCGTTTGGGGTTTTACCTTGAGATGCACAATTCAATTGGTCGTTAACCCGTGAAAAAGAGAATTCGTTTCTATAAATGCACAATTGAATTGTGCATTTTTTGATGGTTTCAATTTTTATACACGCCTGCGGGGTGATGATATACAGCCTATCGGCTGATGATATACAACCTAACGGTTGATGATATGCACGCCTACGGCGCGATGATATACACACCTTCGGTGTGATTTCATCAGCCCGGTGGCTGATGAAGACCCCCACACCCACAAGGGTTCTCCGCAAATAAAACAGCCCTGCGGGAGGTGGTTTCTTCCCGCAGGGCCGTATACCAACTTGCAATTACTTGTGGGTTGTTCCCCCTGGAGGGGGAACACGATGTGTCCGCTGACACATCGGAGGGGGTCAAGGTTCAAATTGTTCAAAAATGCAGAGGTAGCCTTCTTTGGTGGCGGTGGCGTAGTCCTCTGGGGTTTTGATGGTCCAGGTGACGCCCTGGATCTTCCAGAGTTTACGGCAGATTTTATTCTGCACCGAATTCCGGTCCCGGAACTTGATAGCCACGAAATCCGGCTTTGTAAAAAGGTTGAAACTCAGAGTGGTTAAGAGGATCCGAGTGGGTAATTTCAGGCCGGAGGGATCTTTTATAAAGTTTTGGGTCAGTTGGCCCCGGGTGATTTCCGGGCGATTTTTGCGGAGCCAGATCAGCGGGCGGGGATCGAAAGATTCGATGCAATACGCCCCTTTATAGCCTTCCAGCGCTTTCAGCACCGCCCGGCAAAGGGCGGGAGCGTTCCCTTTACATTTCAGTTCAATCACCAGAGGCACCTGCCCGTTTACCAGTTTCAAAAAGTCCTGAAAGGTGGGGATGGGCTCTTGGGAGGCCTCCAGGCGATAGTTTTTCAGTTCAGCGGTTGTCAGTTCTTCGATGATCCCATCCTGCCCGGTGGTGCGGTTTAGGGTATGGTCGTGGAACACAGCCAATCCGCCGTCCTTCAAAAGGTGCACGTCCAGTTCAATGCCATAGCCCCGGTCAATGGCGGCCTGAAAGGCGGCCATACTGTTTTCCGGCACGGTGGGCTTTTGGTGAAAGCCCCGGTGGGCGATGGGCACCCCACGGAAGGATGCAAAGCGCTGAGGCTGGGTTCTGCCCATCAGCCAGATGAGGCTGATCAGCGCCAATAAAATAACAACTAAAATAATCCAACCCATCGTTTAGTCCTCAACGTCAAAGGCATCCAAGCCGGTCTTGGCCTTCACCTTATTATCGCCGTGGCGCACGAAACACATCGTTACAAACGAAAGGGTTACAAAGATAGCGGAATAGATAAATAAAATCTTATAGCCCACGTTCTGGAGCAGGAATCCGGCCAGAATGGGCGTTACGATCTGGGCGGCCATACTGAAGGTATAATAAAGGCCGGTGAATTTTCCCACATCGCTACCGGAGCACATCTCCACCACCATCGGCAGGCTATTCACATTAATGGAGGCCCAAGCCACGCCAACCAGCGCAAAGATCACAAATAAAATGGGGCTGAAGGAATGGAAAAACAGGGTATACACAAAGCCGGAGGCGAAGGAGGCGGCCAGAAGGAGCACGCCGAACATGATGGTTTTGCGGCGGCCCAGTTTGCTGGCAACCACGCCCACGGGGATATAACTGATAATGGCGCCCACTGTTGCAACGGTGAGGCAGAGGGAGGCGGTGCCCACTTCCATATTCCAAACTTCCTTGGCATAGGTGGTGAACCAAGTGCTGACACCGTTATAGCCGATAAACCAAAGGGCGATGGAGCAAAGCAGGAAGATCAGGCTCCGCTTAACTGCCGGAGGCATTTTAGCCTTTTGCCCCGGCTCTTCCTGAACGGTGAGGTTTTCTTCCGGGTGGGCTCGTTCATAGGCGGCCTGTTCGGCAACCAGTTTCGGTTCGTCAACGAAAAGCATCAAAACCAAAAGGGCCGCCAACATAATGCCGGCCACAATGGCGAAGATGGGGAAATAATTGATGTGCGCCAATCCCTCGGTGCGGGATGCGGAATAAAGAACCGACGTTAAGATCAGATAAATCACGCCGCCCACAGCGCCCATCAGGTTGATGATGGCGTTGCCCTTGCTTCGCAGGGGTTTGGGGGTAACATCCGGCATCAGCGCAACGGCCGGGCTCCGATAGGTTCCCATGGCGATGAGCAAAAGCCCCAAAACCACAACGAATAAGGCCAATTTATAAAAGGCCGGCTGAGCGAAATAACTGTTGTCCAGCAAAGGCAGGAGCAACATCAGCCCGGCAGAAACCAGCGTGCCCACCAGGATGAAGGGCCGGCGCCGGCCCAACCGACTGCGGCAACGGTCTGAAAGCCCGCCGAAAAAGGGCAATAGAAACAGCGCCAGAATATTATCCGAGGCCATAATGGCGCCGGACGCCGTTTCCGGCATATGAAAGGTTTCTTTCAGGATCAGGGGCACCAATCCATCATACATCTGCCAGAAAGCGCAGATGGAAAGAAAGGCAAAGCCCACTAAAACGGTGCGTTTGGTGTTTAATTTCATTGCTATTCTCCTATTTAATCATATTGATAAACGATTCCAGATCCGTATCCCGGGCAATATATTTCCGGGCGATCAGCAGGGGATTTTCGCCGGTTTCATAGGTTTTTCCGCTCATCAGCAAGCCAAACTGATAATGTTCCTGAACCGCATCCAAGGTGGCGGCAGAATATTTCCCGGTGGGATAGCAAAGAACGAAGGGTTCCTTGCCCAAAAGTTTTGCCAGTTCCTTTTTGGATTGGAGCAACTCATATTCAAGTTGTTCGGCGCTCAGGGTATTCAGGTAGGGATGGCTCATAGTATGGCTCTGGAAAGAAACCAAACCGCTGGCGGCCATTTCCCGGATCTGTTCCTCTGTTAAATAGTTTTTCTCACCAATGTTATCCATAATCAGAAAAATTGTGATTTTTGCATGATATTTTTTTATGATCGGGAAAAGTTCGGTGTAGTTATTCTCGTATCCGTCGTCGAAAGTCAGAAGAAAGGGCTTTTCATATTGATCGGCCTTGCCCAGATCCTCAAACCGAATGGGAGTATACCCATTTTCTTTCAGATATTGCAACTGTTTTTCCAGTTCCGCCGGAGAAACAAAGAGGGATGGGATGCCCCAGCAATCGTCGCTGACAGCGTGATACATCAAAGTGGGGATCCGAACGCCGGCCGGCACCTCTTCGGCCAGAGGATAAACGGTATAATAGGTGGTGTTGATCTCTTCATCGGTGAAGGCGTGATAGCCCTCCAAAAGATCGCCGATCGGCACATACCAATCTTCCCCAGTGTAGAGGGCTTTGGTATGGTTGGCGGGCAGATCCTGGCCGGCTCCGTAATGATAGGTGCTTTCTCCAATGGTGAGAGAAGCCACATGGCTTTCCCGCCCTGCGCCGTCAACCATATAACCGTCGAAAGCCTCTTTCAGATCTCTCAAATTATAAAGGAGCCCTTCTTCCGTTTCCCGCAGATCTTCCATTTTCCGGCCGTTGATATAGACCGTTTGAGCGGATTTTTCCGGCTCCGGGTCGAAAACCGGATCCGGCAGGGAGGGAACCTTGGGTTGGCAAGAACAAAGGTTTAAAATCAATATAAGTATGCAGGATAATAAGACAATTCGTTTCATTTTTTTCTCCTTTAACGGATTTCACTGGATATCATAACAGAATTTTACCCAAAAGGCAAGTTTTTAAGCCTCTTCCCTTGTTTTAAATATAAAAATATGATAAAATGAGGCAAAAAGAAGGGGGCGGTGAACAAAATGACCTATGATCTGGTGGTGGCAGGCGGCGGTGCCGCCGGCTTAACGGCGGCTATTGCGTTGAAACGGCGGCGGCCGCAAGCCAGCGTTCTGGTGCTGGAGGCGTTGGATCGGGTGGGTAAAAAACTGATTACCACCGGCAACGGCCGTTGCAATATCACCAACAGCAAGGCGTCCATCGCCCGTTACCACGGCCGGGATCCGGCTTTGGCCGAAGCGGTGTTCCGCCGGTATTTTGTTCCCGAAACGGTGGATTTTTTCAAATCTTTAGGCGTAGAGATCGTTTTTGAGGAAGATGGCCGGGCTTATCCCGCCTCCTATCAAGCGGCGGGTGTGGTGGATGCCTTGCGGTTTGCCGCCCAGGAAGAAGGGGTGGAGATCCGCTGCGATTGCCGGCTACTGGACTTCGGCCGGGCTCAGGATTTGAAACTGCAAACCAGCCAAGGCCCGCTTTCCGCCAAAAGTCTGCTACTGGCCGGCGGCCTATTGAGCGGCGGCCCTAAGGCCGGGAGTGATGGCTCCCTTTTAATGCTGTTGAAAATGAAAGGGTTCCGCACAGTGAAAACCAATCCGGCCATTGTGCAGTTAAGAACGGATACCAGCCTGACCCGCCAACTAAAAGGCATCAAATGGAACGCCAATTGTTCCATCTGCCGGGAGGGGAAGGCGCTCCGAACGGAGTTCGGGGAAGTATTATTCACAGAATACGGCCTTTCCGGCCCGCCCATTTTGCAGATCTCCCGTTTTGCCTCGGCGCCCGGCCCTTGGGAAGTGCGGCTGGATCTTTTTCCGGCCTACTCTTTGAAAGCCTTAACCACCGCCCTTTTTGAACGGCGGCAATTATTGGCAAAACGCCCGGCAGAACATTTTCTGGCTGGGCTGATTCATAAGCGGATCGGCTTGGTGTTGATTAAAGAGCAGGGCATCTCTCTGGCCGCCCCGGCCGGCGAGATCGAAGATGAGCAACTGAAAGCGTTGGCCGCCCGGCTGAAAGCCCTTCCCTTTACAGGCACCGGCACTGCCGGTTATCTGAATTCTCAGGTAACAGCCGGCGGGCTGGCGGCGGAAGAACTACGCTATGAAGATCTGCAACTCCGGCGGATCAAAGGCGTGTTTGCGGCCGGGGAATTATTGGATATAGACGGAGATTGCGGCGGATTTAATCTGCAATGGGCCTGGAGCACCGGCCTATTGGCTGCCGAGGGAGTCGATCATTATTTAGGAGAAAAATAAAATAGAACGGAAGAAGTTTTCAGCCAAGATGGAAAACCGGCCTTGCGGCAGAGTGCATACTTTTAATCAGGGCGGTTATCCTCAAAAGGCGATGCCGGCGGCCAGCGAAAACATGTTGCCGCTTCTCCCTATGATAGGCTGATCCGATGGATTATTTGAATTGAGGTGGTATAATGAAATTATCTGAAAAAAAAGGCTTTATTTGCGATATGGACGGCGTGATCTATTATCAGAATCAATTGTTGCCCGGCGTGAAAGAATTCGTGGAATGGCTTTATCGGGAAAATAAAAAGTTTTTGTTTTTAACCAATAGTTCCGAGCGTTCGCCCAAGGAACTGGCGATGAAATTAGAGCGGCTGGGTTTAGAGATCGATGAATCCCATTTCTATACTTCCGCTCTTTCCACCGCCGCCTATCTGGCCAAGCAAAAGCCCGGTTGCACCGCCTATGTGATCGGCGAGCCGGGCCTGATGAACGCCCTTTATGATGCGGGGATTTCCATGAACGACGTGAACCCCGATTACGTGGTGGTGGGCGAAACGGCCAATTATAACCATGCCGCCATCTTAAAGGCTGTACAGCTGGTGCAGGGCGGGGCCAAACTCATCGGCACCAACACCGATCTCACCGGCCCGGGCGTTGGTGGCGCTATTATTCCCGCCTGCCGGGCGTTGGTGGCGCCCATTGAACTCACCACCGGCAAGCAGGCTTATTATCTGGGCAAACCCAATCCGCTGATGATGCGCAACGGCCTGAATATTCTGGGTTGTGAAGAAGAGGATATTGCCATCATCGGCGACCGGATGGATACAGATATTGTTGCCGGCGTAGAATCGGAGATCGATACGGTTTTGGTGCTCAGCGGCGTGACCAGCCGGGAGGATCTGGAGATCTTCCCCTATCGGCCAACCCACGTTCTAAACGGCGTTTATGAGGTGATGAATTACTGATGGCAGAACAATTGCATAAAGATCATCGTAAGCGGCTCCGGGAGCGGGCGGCAGAGAGCGGGATCCATACCTTGCGGGACCACGAACTTCTGGAACTGGTGATGGGCTACGCCATTCCTCGGAAAGATACCAACGAACTGGCCCATCTGCTTTTGAACCGATTCGGCACCTTCCGGGATCTTTTTCGGGCCGATGCCAAGGCCTTGCAGGAAATTGAATATATGGGCGAAAACAGTGCTTGGTTTATCCGGCTCTTATCGGAACTCTTTCGCCGTTATGCGCTGGAATTTTTTGTAGGGCCCCAAAAATTGGATCATTATCCGGACCGGATCTATTATTTCCTGCCCCACTTTATGGGCCGGGTGGAAGAATGTGTGTATGCGGCCTTCCTGAACGATCAATATGAAGTGATCCGTGCAGAACTGCAATATACCGGCTCTGCTCAGGCGGTGGAGGTCCACGCCGACCGAATGTTGAAAACGTTAAAAGAACTGCCAAACTGCCGGAAGGTGGTTTTGGCCCATAACCATTTTCAAACTACCGTCCCTTCCCTTCATGATCGCTTAGCCACCAAGAGTATTTATCAGATCCTGAAAAAGAATCAGGTGGAGTTAGTGGATCACGTGATCATCTGCGGAGATCGCGGCAGTTCCATGGAACATAGCGGCCATCTGCAAAACATCAGAGAGGAATTAGGGGAAGGATGAAACTTTAAAGTTCCATCCTTTTTCCTTTTTAATCGAAGGGAAGGGGAAGAACAACATCTATTCCGGCCATATGTGCTGCAAATTGATTTTCTCCCATTGCCGGGTGTTGAATGATAAAGATATCATTGAAATTTGAGGGAATTTTATCCAAAATGCCGATTTTGCAGAAAATCGGCATTTTTTCTTGTCTTGATGCGAAAAAAGGAGTAAAATGGCAGGGTAATTTAAAATAGGAGAAAAAATAGTGAAAATTTTTCAGCCGAAGTTGTTAGAATCTTTAAAGAACTACAATAAAAAACAGTTGGTTTCTGATCTGGTGGCCGGCGTGATCGTGGCGATTATTGCCCTGCCCCTTTCCATTGCCTTAGCCATTGCATCCGGTGTTTCCCCGGAAAAGGGCCTCTATACTGCCATTGTGGCGGGCTTCTTTATCGCCCTTCTGGGCGGGAGCCGGGTGAATATCTCCGGCCCCACCGCCGCCTTTGCCACCATTGTGGCAGGGATCGTGGCCCAATATGATATCGGCGGGCTGGTATTGGCAACGCTGATGGCGGGTGCCCTGTTGATTTTGATGGGAATTTTCCGGCTGGGTGCGTTGATTAAATATATTCCCCATACCATCACCACCGGCTTCACTTCCGGCATCGCCGTTACCATCGTTGTGGGGCAGATCAAGGATTTTCTGGGCCTTTCCTTCCCGGCGGGAACCCACGCTGTGGAAACCACCGAAAAGATTGTGGCCATTGCGGAATCCATTCAAACGCTGAATCCTTGGGCTTTGTTGGTGGGGGCTATCGGGCTGGCGATTCTGATCGTTTGGCCCTATATCAGTAAAAAAATTCCCGGCTCTCTCATTGCCGTTCTGGTGGGCACCGCTTTGGTGAAACTCACCGGGATGGAAGTAAACACCATTGGGGATCTTTATAGCATCAGCCGGAGTTTGCCGCCCTTCACCCTCCCCACTTTTGAGTTCGGGATGGTGAAGGAATTAATCCCCAGCGCCTGCACCATTGCCATTCTGGCAGGGATCGAATCCTTGCTTTCCTGCGTGGTGTCCGATGGGATGATTAAGGATCGCCATAATTCCAACACCGAATTGATCGCCCAGGGCGTGGGCAATATCGCATCGGCCCTCTTTGGCGGCATTCCCGCCACCGGCGCTATCGCCCGCACCGCCGCCAATGTGAAAAACGGCGGCCGCTCACCCCTTGCCGGAATGGTGCACGCCGCTGTTTTATTGCTGATCCTGGTGGTGTTGATGCCCTATGCGGCTTGGATCCCTATGCCCATCATTGCGGCCATCCTCTTTATGGTGGCCTATAATATGTGCGAATGGCGGCAGTTTGTGAAGATCTGTAAAACTGCGCCGAAAAGCGATATTTTGGTGCTGGTTGTAACCTTCGTTTTAACGGTGGTTTTCGATTTGGTGGTGGCCATTGCCGTTGGCATGGTGATCGCCGTTGTGATGTTTATGAAGCGGATGGGCGACGTAACCCAGGTAAGATCCAAGATCCTGGGCGAAACCCAGATCGTGAAGATTAAAGGCCCCATGTTCTTTGCATCGGCCGATAAGTTTGAAACCATCAAGCCGGAAGAAGGCGTGAAGGTTTTGATTCTGGATCTCTTTGCGGTGCAGGCTTTAGACGAAACCGCCGCACGCTGTTTCTTTAAGATCCAAAAGGCCTGCCAAGAGGCGGGCGTGGAATTCCAGGTGGAAAATGTTCAGGCACAACCCCGCAAGGCCTTGAAAAAAGCCGGCTTCGACCCCTCCGATGTATGAGAACATACACCGTGTCCCCTTCCAAGGGGATAAAATACGGAAAAACAAAGTGAAACAACGAACCCCCGAGGATGAAGGATCCTCGGGGGGTACTTTTATGGAATGAAAAATGGAACAGGGAAAAGCGGAAAAGAGAACCGCCCCTGTGGCACTCATTGGTTTTTTCGATAGATCTCCATCAGGCCTTTCAGCAGCAGGTCGTCATCCAGAAGGATCTTTTCTTTGCAAAGAGGGGCGACCAGTGGAGCCAAACCGCCTGTGGCGACAATTGTGCAATCCCGGCCCAGCTCCTCCCGGATCCGCTGCACCATTCCGTCGATCATGGCCGCATTGCCGTGCATAATGCCGCTTTTCAGGCAATCCACGGTGTTACTGCCGATCACCTTTTTAGGCGTTTCAAAGGAGAAACGGGGCAGTTGGCTGGTGCGGCTGATCAGGGCATCGGTAGAAACGGCCATACCGGTGGTAATCACCCCGCCCAGATAGTTTTTATCCGCATCGATCACTGAAAAAGTGGTAGCGGTGCCCATATCGATGATAATCAAAGGCGTGGGATATTCCTTAATCCCGGCCACCGCATCTACTACCAAATCGCTGCCCAACTGGGCAGGGTTATCGATCTTGATGCTCAGCCCCGTTTTGATGCCGGGCCCCACCACCAAGGGGGTAACGCCGCAGTATTTCTCAATGGCCCGCTTGAAGGTATTGGTAACAGAAGGCACCACCGATGAAAGAATGGCGCCGGTGATCTCTGAACGGTTGAGATCGTGCATATTCAATGCGGTTTTAACAGTGATGGCATATTCCAGATCTGTTGCCACCCGATTGGTGCTCACCCGTTCCCGGAACAGGATCTCATTGCCTCGAAAGCAACCGATCACAATATTGGTATTTCCGATATCAATGGCTAAAATCATTTGGCGCTCCTTTCATTGGCCCTCAGCAGGGGCAGGGAAACCGCCCCCGATAGCAAAGCGGCGATGAGGGCCTCCACTGTGCCGTTGATGAACACCACCGAAAGGATCACCCCGAACAGCGCCTCAAAGGCAATATTGCTGGCCACCGCCCATTGCCGGCCGAAAAAGATGTAGATAAAACTCATCACCAGAATGGTATTCGTCATCGAGCCGCCGATACCGGCGGCAATAAAGGAAAGTTTGCTCCAATATTTCCGATGCTCGAAGAGTTTGGAAAAGGCTTTATAGATAAAATAGGGGAGGACTCCGCAAAGGATCCGGGGCACAAAGCAGATGATCAGCGCCAAGGGAGAGCCGCCCAGCCCATCCCCCATACTCACAAAGGGCGAAAAGCAGAAGGAAGTGGCTCCCGGCTGGAAGGTATTATTTAGAAGGCTGGTTAATCCGAACACTCCGCCCAGAAAGGCCCCGGCTTTCGGCCCCAGAACAATGGAACCGATAATCACCGGGATATGAACGGTAGTGGCCTGGATCGCCAGAATGGGGATTTTGATATAGCCGATATTCGGCACAAAAGCCAGCATCAGCAATAGGGCCAAAAGCAACGCCAATTGCACCATTTTTAACGTTTTTGCGTGGTTCATTATGAATTCCTCCTTGTTATTATGCCCCGTAGGGTAGAGCGAATAACCCGAACCCGCCCCAAAGGGGCATATTTCGGCGCTTTTTCCCCAACTCGTTCTCACCGGGCGGCAGCCTGCTTTCGACCAAATTGAGAAAAAATCCCTCGAAATCTGTTCCCTTTGGGGTCAAGGATTTTAAAAAGAGCGTATTTTTTCTCAGCCAAGGCACAAAACGCAGTTAATCCTGCCGGATTAACGAGTATTTTAACACGGGATGAGAGAAAATCCGCCTTTTTAAAACGGTGTTCGGATCATTCGCTCTACCCTAGGGCTACAATACAAAAAACGCTTTGGATTCCTGTTCGCCGGTCAAATTCCGAAGATATTTGCCAAGATGGACGAAAAACAGGTGGTTTCAACCGCATTATATCACTTTTATCTTTAAATTTCCATATTTATATGCTATAATATTAAAAAAATCCCGGAAGGAAAGGGGAAAAACCGAAATGTTAAAGGGAAAAACCGTTTTATTGGGCGTTACCGGCGGGATCGCCGCCTATAAAATTCCGAACCTGGCCCGGATGTTGAAGAAACTGGGGGCCACCGTTCACGTGTTGATGACCCAAAACGCCACCAATTTCATCAATCCTATAACCTTTGAATCCCTTTTGGGTACCAAATGCCTGATTGATACTTTCGATCGGAACTTTCAGTTCAGCGTGGAACACGTGGCCTTGGCTAAGCAGGCTGATTGCGTGTTGATCGCCCCGGCCAGCGCCAATGTGATCGGCAAGATCGCAAACGGCATTGCCGACGATATGCTCACCACCACGGTGATGGCCTGTCCCTGCAAAAAGATCATTGCGCCGGCAATGAATCATCATATGTATCATAATCCTATCGTGCAAGATAACTTGGAAAAGTTGGCCCGCTTTGGCTATGAGATCATTCCGCCTGCCCGAGGGATGTTGGCCAATGGGGATATCGGCGATGGACGAATGCCCGAAGAGGCCTTGCTATTAGAATACGTTCTGAAGGAACTGGCCTTTGAAAAAGATCTTCTGGGCAAAAAGATTTTAGTGACCGCCGGTGCCACCCGGGAGCCCATCGATCCGGTGCGGTTCATCACCAACCATTCCAGCGGGAAGATGGGATGCGCCATTGCCAAAGTGGCGATGCTCCGGGGCGCAACGGTGACCTTGGTGCACGGCGCGATGGAAGTGGCGGCGCCCCCGTTTGTGGAGGCAGTGCCGGTGACTACCGCCGCCGAGATGTTTGAGGCTGTGATGGCTCGGGCAGAGGGCCAGGATATCATCATCAAACCCGCCGCCGTGGCGGATTATACCCCCGCCACCACCGCCGATCATAAGATCAAGAAAAAAGAAGGGGATCTTTCCATCCCCTTAAAGCGCACCCAAGATATTCTGGCCGCTTTGGGCGAGCAAAAGGCGCCCCGTCAAGTGCTTTGCGGCTTTGCTATGGAAACGGAAAATCTTCTTGAAAACGCTTCCGCCAAACTGGCGAAAAAGAATTGCGATATGATCTGCGCCAACTCCCTTTGCACCGAGGATGCGGGCTTTGGGGTGGATACCAACGTTTTGACCTTGATCACGCAAAAGGGCGCCGAGCCTCTGGAAAAAATGACGAAAGAGCAGGCCGCCTTTGAAATTTTAAGTCGGTTGAAGGAGTTTTAATTTTTTCGGCCCTGCAGGAAATCTTTATAACAAGGAATAAAAATTAAATATGGCAGAGTAGGAATCGGCGGGTTCTAGTGCCCGGGGAACGGGGAGTTGTCCCCGGGACGAATAGCAAATTTGCTTGCCGTGTCGATTTCGCATCCCGCTGCCGCAGAACGGAACTCCTTTCCGCAATGCGGCAACTTGCCGTTTTTACTGAAAGGAGTTTTTCTAATGAATATTTTTAAAAAAGAGTACTGGCTGGCCGCCTTGGGCGAACTAAAAAGTTTGCGGCGGATCTTATTTGCCGCCCTGATCTGCGCTATTACCGTGGCGCTGGACGGGTTAATCAAGATCCCGGTTCTGCCCGGGGCTTTGGAGATCAAGTTCACCTTTTTCATCATCGCCTTGGGGTGCGCAGTTTACGGCCCTATTATGGGGGCCTTGGTGGCGGTGGCGGTGGACACCCTAAGCTTTTTCATCTTTTCGCCGGGCTTTGCCTATTTTCCCGGCTATATGCTAACAGAAATTCTGGTTTCGGTGATTTATGCGCTGTTTTTATATCGGCAAAAGATCACGGTCACGAAACTGTTTGCCGCCAAATTCTGCACCAATTATTTTGCCCACGTGTTGCTTAATTCCCTTTGGGCATCCATCCTGATGGGCAAGGGCTATTTGTATTACTTTTGGAGCGGCCTTTTAAAGAATAGCCTGCTTTTGCCCTTGGAAGTGTTTATTATGGCCCTCTTTTTCGGCCTGCTGTTACCCGCCTTTTCCAAACTAGGGCTCCTGCTTGCTCAGGACGAAAGATCCCTTGCACGGCTGAAGGCCGGCAAAAGTTTTCTGCTGATTATGGGGCTGGATTGCCTTTTGGCGGGGGGCTGTGCCCTGATCTTTCAGCATTGGAAGGGGCTTGCCGGGGCATACACCCTTCTCAGCGGGGTGCTGGCGGCCGGGGGAATCATATTCATATTTATTTATTGGTTTATGCTGTGGAAAGAGAAGCGAAATGCTGCCTGATCTGAATTCCATTGTAAAAGAATACTAGACCTTATCGCAAAAGTCAAAGAGGACAAACCGAAGGGGTCACAGATGCCTTGAAGGAAGAACCGGCACATTTCACTAATTGAATATTTCTCTTTGTGATGGTAGATCCCCATATATTTTACGCTTGTGCTCACTTCCTTTCGGTGACCGAGAAAAAATCCCGCAATGCTGACGCATTACGGGATTTTTTATATTGTTCGTTTTGACTGGACTTGTTTATAAAAAACGTCGGGGGCTTTTATTAAAAAGAGCGACAAGGGAACCTTTCCCGCATCAACTTTCCTTATAGGACTTTGTAGAAATGAGTGATGTTCAGGTCCTCGGGCATATCCAGCCCGTGGGAGCCGCAATCACCGTCGATCTCGTGGCAACCGTGGTCCATAGCAAAGGCCAGCAGGGTACGGTGGTTTTGCCAATGCTCGGCGATCAGCCGTTCAAAGGTGCCGAAGGTACGGGAATTGCACCGCAGTTCGCCCAGCGCCTCGATGCTTTCGGGGCCCTTTTTGTGCATCACGGAATCGTAGTTGCCGTTATACACCACGATCACGTCGTATTCGTCCTTCAAGATCAGCTCCGCCGCCTTGGCGTTGATCTCTTCATAGGTTTTAAAAAGGAAGTAATCCAGCTCCCGCTCCAAAAAGATCATCCCGATACTGCAGGTGGGCCCGGCCAGAATGGCTACCTTTTTGCCTGCTTTGATTAGGGCATCAAAGAGGGTTTCCTGGCTCAATACGGGCTTTTCGTATTTTCGGATGCCGTGGACCTCCGGTTGAACGCCGGTATACATAGTAGCAAAGCAGACCGGGGTCACCGAGGGCATCACCGTGCAATAGGGCACCTGCAGTTCGGTGCACTCCGTTACTTCCTTCATTAGATGGGGATATTTTTCAAAGACCCATTGGCCGATGGCGTCCGGGTTATACATAAAGATGCGGTCGGCCTTTTGGCCGCCAAGTTTTTCATCCAAATAGGCGGTCAGAGTTTCGTTTTTAAGGGCGGCATCCTTAGGGGCATCGATCCCGATGGCATAGGCCAGGGCACCGCAAAGGGTATCTAATGAAGTTTTATTTAGTTCCATGGTCATTCTCCTTATCTGAATTTACTCATATAGCTGGGAAGGCCTCTCCAATGGAGATTCAGCCCGCTGATGATCTCCGGCTCCAGTTCTTCGATCCGGTAAAGGATGCTGAAAAATTCCCGATGCGCATAATCGGTGTGGGCCTCGATGGTGGCCAGAGCTTTTTGAAAGCGTTCAACGGTCGCGGGATAATCAATGTCATAATGCATCAAATTCTGCAGGGGATGACCGTAGATGAACCCCTTGGCCTGGCTGGCGGCGGATTTGATCTGACCTGAATACATATCGGAAATGGCGTGGAACAGCTCTTCATCCACACCGGTCAAATGCTTGGCGGCGGCAAAAATATCCGCTTCGGTGCAAGTCTCGCCTTTATAGCAATATTCCGAAAAGATGGGGAGCCCTGCCATAGCCTGGCCGTAGTCGGCACCGTTTTGTCCGCTGACCCAAAGGGTGATGATCACCGTTTTGACCCGATGCTCCAGGCAGGCCTCCATGGCCGGCTTCATGGTCTTCAGGGTATAGGTCAGGTTAGGTAAAAGGCCGTCCCAAGTCCAGATGTCTCCGCCGAAGGCTAATTTATTGGGGAACAGTTCGTGGTGGTCCAGCACCGCGCTGTACCATTCCTTACGCTGGTTATAATAATCCCAAAAGACCAGTTCCACATTTTTAGGGGTCCGGGCGATCTGCTCCGGGGAGGGGGTCTGCTCGGCGGAATAGACCTTGCCGTCCGGAGTATCGTGGATCATATCCGACCAGATCATGGGCTCCTTAAAATACTTGCCGGAAATTTCCAGCACCCGCTTCAGGTGCTCCCGATAGACCTTGGTTTCCTCCTCCAGCCCGTGAGTCTTAAAATAGTTGCCCATATATTCCGAACGGTCATAGCCGCCCAGCTTTTGGGGCTTGGAAATTCCCATAAAGTCGCAATGGTTGGTGTCACCCTGGCAACCGTTGAAGTAAACGCAACGGGAGTTGGGGATGATGCTTTCATAGGTATCCCGCACAAAATGGGGATAATCCGCAGAAATGGTTTTGCCGCCGATCACGTCCGGGTGCACTTGGAAGTTGATGATGGCGATCTCCGGGGCATTTTCCCGCTTCAGAACCAAAAGGGAAGAGCGCTCGTCGTTTTCCCCAACGGGGCCCACAATTTCCGGATTCTGCCAGCCGGGGTTGGTTTTGATGGAGCCGTCTTTCATCCGGTAGCGGCGGATGAAGGAAACTTCTTTTACGATCCCCCGGGTATAGAGCATCTTGGTTACCGGAGCCAGATCCCGATCCGCCAAAATTACCGCATCGCAGATCTTCTTTTCCAACCATTGAAGGTATTCAATGTCCTCCCCGGTGCCGGTCTTGGGCCCCAAGTGGGTATGGGTGCAGGCGATGAAGATGGCCCCGGGCTCGGTGCCCAGCCGTTCTGCGGCGGCCTTGCGATAGGGATCCATCCAGATCTGTTTCACGCCGATCAGATCCAGGCTGACGAAGGCACCCTTCTTTTTGCCATCAAGGGATCTAAGATTCCATCGGCATAGCGTACGTTATAATAGCCTTGCAGTTTACTGCCTAAAGGCGGGGTGATGTCGATTCTTGCAAATCCTGCTTTCATCGGTCGCTCCTTTCGGTTTCCTTTCGATTTCGTTCAGTTGCCCTTATTATACGGCTTTTTTTCGGCTTTTTCAATGCCATACGGCGAAAAAATTTATTAAATTCAGCAATTTTTTCGATACTCTCTGGGAGTAGTGTGAAATCGGTTTTTGAAGCATCGGGTAAAGTAGGCCACGCCGTTAAAACCGCAGGCCATCGCCGCCTCCGTGATGGAAACTTCCCGGTCTTTCAATTGCTTTGCCGCCTGCTCTAAACGATAGTTGCATAGATAATCCACCGGGGAGCGCCCGACGATCTCCCGAAAGATCCGGCAGAAGTAATTGGGGCTCAAATGTGCCTCCCGGGCCAGTTCTGCCAGCGTTAGCGGTTCCGCATAATTTTGCCGGATGCGGGTTAGGACAGTTTTTACGATTTTAATTCTGTGGTGATGACGGGCGGTTTGCGTTTCTGCAACCGGCCGAGGCTCTTTTTGCAAGAAAAACAGCAGATACCAAAGTTCCTCCATCACACCACACTCCCATCCGGGAGCGCCTTCTTTTTGCAATTGAAAGAGCCGGGCAACGGCTTCCGCTTCCGGGCTCCCGGCGGCCAGCAACCGGGGATCGCTCTGCAAAAGGGTTCTGTTGGGAAAGTTTTGAAAAAGTGTTGTTCCATCCAAAACCAAGCAACAATAGCGGCATTGGGCGGAGGCTTGGGCGGTGTGTAATGCGCCGCCACGCAGAAGTACGCAATCTCCCGGCCCAAGAGTAAGGGGGATGCCATCCCATTGCAAAGCCAGATTTCCTGTTTCCACCCGGATCAGTTCCTCCTCCATATGCCAATGAAGGGGCATTTGGTGGCGGGGATGGTCGGCATCTAACCAATGGAATTCAAGGGTTGTCTGGCCGGGGTTGTGGGTCCTTTTTTCCTGATATCCTTCGTTAATCGTCATTTTTTCTTCTCTATCATAAGATAGTCCTGCTTTTTCTTATTATAATACAAGAAATATTTTCTTTTCAATAATATAATACAATTAAAAGAAAAAATTCAGGAGGTTGATCCTATGGCAAAGAACAGATTGATCGGAGATTATCCTGTGATCGGCATCCGCCCCACCATTGATGGGCGCCGGGGTGTTTTAGGGGTCCGGGAATCTTTGGAAGAGCAAACAATGAATATGGCAAAAAACGCCGCCAGACTTTTAGAAGAAAACTTGCGGTATTCCAACGGTGACCCGGTAAAGGTCATCATTTCCGATACCACCATCGGACGGGTGGCGGAGGCCGCCGCCTGTGCGGATCAGTTTCGGAAGGCGGGGGTGGATATCACCATTACTGTGACCCCCTGCTGGTGCTACGGTGCAGAAACTATGGATATGGATCCCAACACCATCAAGGCCGTTTGGGGCTTTAACGGCACCGAGCGGCCCGGCGCCGTTTATCTGGCCTCCGTTTTGGCAACCCACGCCCAAAAGGGGCTTCCGACCTTCGGGATCTACGGAAAAGACGTACAGGATGCAGACGATCCCTCGATCCCCGCTGACGTGGCTGAAAAACTGCTTCGGTTCGGTCGGGCGGCAGTGGCCGCCGCTTGGAATGCGTTTGGAATGGATCCCGAGGGCGCCGATTATCGGGCTTGCGCCAACTATGGCCCCTGCTTTAAAAAATAAAAAACCGGCCCCCGGCCAGCCTTTCCTGCCCGTGGATTTCGCTTATTTCAGTTCTTTTAAAACGCTGTTCAGGGCGTTCAGGATGCCCAGTTTGCCGTATTCGTAGGTCACGCCGCCCTGCATAAAGGCGGTGTAGGGGGCCACCATAGGCCCATCGCAACTGAGTTCGATGGTGGAGCCGGTAATGAAACTGCCGCCGGCCATCACTTCGTCGTGGGGGTAGCCGGGCATGGGTGCCGGCAGAGGCGTCACGAAGCTATCCACCGGGGAGCCCTGTTGCACGCCCTTACAAAAGGCTACCAGATTCTCCGGGGTATTTAGGTCGATGGTTTGGACAATATCGGTGCGTTCCTCATCGAAGAGGGGATCTACCTTAAAGCCCAGTTTCTGCAAAAGGCAAGCGGCAAAGGCCATAGTCTTCAAACTGGCGCAGACCACGCTGGGGGCCATATAGAGGCCGTGGTAAAGGGAAAGATTCTGGTTCAGATTGGCGCCCAGATCCTTGCCGATGCAGGGGGCGGAGTAGCGTTCTGCCACGTCCTCCACCAGATCCTTCCGGCCCAGAATATAACCGCCGGTTTTGGCTTCGCCGCCGCCCAGATTCTTCATCAAGGAGCCCACCAAGATATCGCATCCCACTTGGGTGGGTTCCCGATCCTCCACGAAATCACCGTAGCAGTTATCCACCATAATGATGACCTCTTGATCGATCTCCCGGATAGCCTTACAGACCCGCTCGATTTTGGAAACGGTCAGACTTTTGCGTTGGGAATAACCTCGGCTCCGCTGGATCTCCACCAGTTTCACGCCGCCTTTTTTCAGCCGGTTCTGAATGGCGGGGATATCAAAATCATTATCTACCAATCCGATCTCTTCATATTTTATTCCATGGGCCATCAGAGAATTGCGGCTGTTGCCTTCGGTGCCGATAATGCTCCGCAGGGAATCATAGGGTTCGCCGGTGATGGAGATCATGGTGTCCCCATGTTTCAAAAGGCCAAAAAGAGCCAGCCCCAAAGCGTGGGTGCCGCTCATAATCTGCACCCGTACCAGAGCATCTTCCGCCCCGAAGATCCGGGAATAGATCTTTTCCAATTTCTCCCGGCCGCCGTCGTAATAGCCGTAGCCGGTGATTTCCACGAAATCGCTGCTATTCAGGCCGAATTCCTGAAAGGCTCTTAAAACCTTGCCGGAATTGATCAAGGCGTTTTGTTCAAACCGGGCAAAAACCGGCTTTAACTCTTCTTCCGCCTGGGCCGCAAGATTTAATAATTTTTCATCAATTTCATATCCGCAGAACATGATTTTCGCTCCTTTACAAAGTTACCGCCAATATGATATCACAGTTATAGAAAAATGAAAAGAAAAATTTGCAATCGTTTCTTCTTCTCGTTTATTTTGCGATCGAGCCTTTTTTGGCAGTCTGTTGTTTAAACAACGATATTACGGATCCAAGTGCCTCGTTTAACGAAGAGATAACCCAAGAGGCATTTCAATAAATTCAGGGATTGAACAATGGTATAAACATAAAGGATATTCAGATCGGTAAAGCGGGTCAGGATAAAGGCTGAGGTTACCGAAATTGCCCAAACGAATCCGCTGTCAAAAACAAAAGTGATCAGCGTTTTGCCGCCTGCCCGCATAGCGAAATAGGAGGCGTGGGAATAGGCATCCAGCGCAAAGGTAACAGCGCAGATCTGCAAGAGATAAGTAGCGGTTTGCTGCACAGCCGGGGGATAGTTATAGGCTTTCGGTACGATAAAGGCCGCAAAGAACATCCCTGTACCCAAAACAATGGCGGTGAAGACGGAAAAGGTTATTAATTTCCAAGTATTGGAGAGAATTTCTTTGGGGTCCTTTTGCTCGCCCATCTGCTGGCCCAGAATAATGCCGATGGCGGCGCCCACGGCCATATAGGCCACGGCGAACACATTGAAGAAGGTTTGCAAAATATTATTAGCGGCCACCACTTCCAGCCCCAAAGAGGAATAGCATTGGTTCACCGTGGCAATTCCTAAAGACCAGAACATTTCATTCAGCATCAGGGGCAGGGATTTCAAACTGACTTTTTTCACCAGATCCATCGGCACGTACATACTGCGATAGGCACCGATGATAAAGGAATCCTTTGCGGCAGTGGCCCGGGTCCAGATCACGATGATCGCCAGTTCCACAAAGCGGGAGAGCACCGTTGCAATGGCGGCACCCTTCACGCCCAGAGCCGGAGCCCCGAAGTTGCCGAAGATCAGGATATAGTTAAACGCCAAATTCACCAAAACCGCAACGGATCCGGCAACGGTGGGCAGGATGGGTTTATTACATTCCCGCAGGGTGCCGGCATAGGATTGGGAAATAGCCCAAGGCATCAGGCCGATCAGCATAATTCGCAGATAATCCCGGGATTCACTCAGGGCCAGGGCGGGATCTGCCGAGCCGCTTTCGCCCCGCAGATAAAGACCGATCAAGGGCTCATCGGCCAGCAAAAAAATGCCGAGGCCCACGGCAGTAATCAGCATAGAAACCATCAGTTTAAAGCGGAAAGTGTGGCGCACGCCCGCCTGATCGCCTTTGCCGAAGAACTGGGCGCCGAAGATCCCGGCGCCGGAAATGGCACCAAAGATGCAAAGATTAAAAACAAATAATAATTGATTGGCAATGGTCACCCCGGAGCTGGAGGCGATATCCAACCGGCCCACCATAATGTTATCCAGCATATTCACCAGATTGGTGATGCCGTTTTGCAACATAATGGGCAGGGCCAAGGTTAAGATCCGTTTATAAAAAGATTTGGTACCAATAAGTTTTTTAAACATAGTTTCTCCCATATAAATGCCCGGAGGCAAGCCTCCGGGCATTTAGATTTTATTCCACAGAGAAGATATAGTGGTAAACGGGCTGGCCGCCGGGCAGGCAGAGCACTTCTGCATCGGGCAGTTGGGCCTGAACTTGTTCCCGGATCTTTTCGGCATCCGCTTCGGTAACGTCGGAACCGTAGTAGATATTCACATAGGAACCGCCCTCGGCAGAAAGTTCTTGGAAGAGTTTTTCCACCAACAGGCTCATATCGTCTTCCACAAAAGTTACTTTGGTTTCCATCAGCCCTAAGAACTGGCCTTCTTTAATTTCGTGGCCGTCGAAAACGCTATCCCGGGCGGCATAGGTTACTTGGGCGGTTTTTACCATCGAAAGTTGGGCGGTCATCGCCTCTTCCAGTTCGGCGGGGTCCATACTTTCATCAAAGCCCAGCATAGCAGTGATGCCCTGCGGAACGGTTTTAGAGGGGATCACGATCACTTGCTTTTCTTCGGAAAGTTCTTTGGCTTGCTCGGCCGCCATAATGATATTCTTATTATTCGGCAGAACCAAAACGATCTCGCTGGGGGTTTTATTAATGGCGTCCAGAATATCGGCGGTGGAGGGGTTCATGGTCTGCCCGCCCTCTACAACGGTATCCACGCCCAGGTCTTTAGAAAGGGCGGCCAAGCCTTCACCGGCCACAACGGTAACAAAACCGTAGCGTTTTTCGGCGGGGGCAATGGCGGGTTCATTGGGTTGCTCCTTTTGGCGGGCCCGGAACTCTTCTTTCATATTATCGATCTTCAGATTCACCAAAGAGCCATAGCGCAGAGCCTCTTCGATGGCCCGGCCGGGATGGTTGGTGTGCACGTGTATTTTAATGATATCATTATCCGGCACGCAAACCACGCTATCGCCGATGGATTCCAGATAGGAACGGAGTTCGGCAGGATTATCCTTCTTGGCGGTTTCATCCACCGTTACGATATACTCGGTGCAATAGGTGAATTTAATATCTTCTTCCCGCAGGGCGATCTCATCCACAATGGTATCTTCCACGGTGATCTCTTCTTCTTGGGGCTCGACGAACCGGCCTTGAAGAGCACGCAGAGCGCCTTCCATCACAACGGCAAAGCCCTTGCCGCCGGCATCTACCACGCCGGCCTGCTTCAACTGAGGCAGCATTTCAGGGGTCTGCGCCAGAACTTCATTGGCTTCCTGCACATAATAAGCCAGCGCATCCGTTACGGAAACGTTTCCTTCCACATACTGGGCCAGCCGCTCTGCGGCCACCCGGGAAACGGTCAGAACCGTTCCTTCGGTGGGTTTCATAACGGCCCGGTAGGCGGCCTTTACGCCCATATCCAGCGCTTCGGCGAAATCCTTGGCGTTGGCTGTTTCTTTGCCCTTCAGGCCTTTGGAAATGCCCCGGAACAGCAAGGATAAAATAACGCCGCTATTGCCCCGCGCACCTTTCAGCATAGCACCGGCGGCCCGATCAGAGGCCTCGGAAACGGTGCAAGTTTCGGGCAGATGCTCCAATTCCCGCTTGGCGGCGGAAATGGTTAACGACATATTGGTGCCGGTATCCCCATCGGGAACGGGGAATACGTTTAATGCGTTGATGGCGGCTTTCTGGTTGGTGATATGGTTACACCCGGAGATCACCATCTCGCAATACTGTTTACCTGTAATCATAATGGCTGATCTCCTTAGTTTGCTTTCATTCCGTCAATGAAAATATTGACTTTCTTCACAGTGAAGCCGGTCATCTGCTCCACATTATATTTTACTTCTTTGGAAATGCTCCGGGTAACGGCGGGCAGATTTACCCCATAAAGCACAACAATGTGCATTTCCACAATGATGCCATCTTCTTCCGGAATCACTTTCACGCCTTTTTCATAGTGATTTTTCTTCAAGAGCGAAACAATACCGTCGCCGGTGGATTTGGCGGCCATCCCCACTACGCCGTAGCAGGTATTGGCAACGTGGCCAACGATATTGGCAAAAACAGATTCGGTGATATTAATGGTTCCGTTATGGTTATTTACGAGCATCAATAACAAACCTCCTTATCAATCTAAAAGTCATAGTTACTTATATTTTATAATAAAATGAAGAAAAATACAATAGTTTTTTATTTCAACAAGATATGACCGCTTATTCCCGGCAGGAAAAATATAGAATTTGGCGGTTTTCGGCGGCTTTTTCCAAAAGGTTTTGGGCGGCCAGGAGCCGATCGGGATCCAGATTCAGGAAGGGATCATCCAGGATCATCGGCAGTTTCACTTCCGATAAAAGATCGGCGGCAGCCAGCCGGAAAGCGAAATAAACCGCATCCCGGGTGCCGGCGGAAAACCGCTCGGCCTCATAGGACCCGGCAGGCGCTTCCAACGAAATTTTGAAGGCCGCATCCATTTTCAAACTGCGATATTTCCCATTGGTAAGAATATTCAGATAAGCCCCGGCAGTTTCGCAGATCTTAGGGGAAAATTGGGTGTTCATTTCCTCGTTGGCCGCTTTCAGCCATTCCAAACTTTTCTCCAAAGCGGCCTGTTCGGCCCGGCCGGCGGCATAGGTTTCCTCCCCGGCGGCGATGGCTCGTTCCAGCGCCTCGCATTCCTCCCAAAGCCGGCCCAGATCGCCGGGATCCAGTTCCTGATAACGGCGCAGAAGTTGGCTGGCCTCTTCCTGCAATTGATGCAGGCGGGCGGAAACCTGATCGGCCGTTTCCGAAATGGCAACGGCATTTTCGGCCAAGGCTTCCCATTGGGAGCGGGGTTTGCCCCGGAGCAGGGCGTTTTTCTGATCTTCCAGCAGGCGGGGATCGTTGCCGCTTTCAAAAACCCGCCAATCCACCCGCAGATCTTCCAATTTTTGGGAAGAAGTGATGCCGGTGGCATCTTTTAATTGTTGTAGTTCGGCATTTTTCGCCTCATAGTTCCGGCGGGCCTCTTCTTCCCAGCGGCGGAGTTCTTCCTGTTGGCCGGCCAAACTTTTCCGGCTCTCCCAAAGGGTTTGATATTGGCTCCATTTTTCAGCCAGGTGGGTCAGGCTCCCGGCGCCGTAGCGGCGGCAGAGGGTGTTTTTGCGATGGCCTTCATTCCAAAGGAGCCATCCGCCGGCCAAGGCCAAGAGGAGGGCGGTTCCCCAAAGGATCCAACGCAGGGCGGGCAGTAATCCGCCGCCCATCAAACCGGCGAAAGCCAAGATCAGGAAAAGGATGCCCAAGGGCAAGCCAACCCCCTTCTTTTGGACTTTTTCCAGTTCGGCGCCGGTATGGGCGGTGAACCCGAAGGTGTGGAGCGTTTCATCGGCATATTGCAGGCGAAGCCGGCTTTCTTCCCGCTCTTTTTCTGCTTGGGCCCAAAGAGCCTTGGCGCTTTCTTCTGCGCCAAAGGCGGCGGAGAGGATTTCCATCTGTTCTTTGGTAACGGCCGGGCGGGTATGGGCGTTTTTCTGCCGTTCTTCCAGTTCCTTTAATTGGTGCAGGATCCGAAGGGCATCGCTTTTTTGAGCGGCTTGCAATAGTTCTTTCTGGATTTCCGTTTGCTCCCGGTTTTTATGGAGTTGTTCGCTGATCTCTTCGCTTTGCCGGCGGGCATCTTCCCGGTCGGAAAGGGTTGCCCGCAATTGAGTCAACTGCACCCGGCGGTCGGCCAATTCTGCTTGCAGTTGATCCAAAGCGCCCCCACGCTTGCCCCAGTTGGCATAGCGGGTGCGTTGTTCCCGCAGGGCCTTGAAGGCCTGATCGTAGGAAACGCCTTCATCCCCGGAAGAGGCCAGATTTTTTAGGGCTTTATCCAAACCGCCGGTATAGCCGAAGGGCAGATCGCCTTGTGTGATGCAAAAACTGCGGAGAAAGGTTTCACCGTCTAATTTTAAAAAGTAGGGGCCCGGTTGCTGGCGGGCGGGCAAGGAAACTTCCTCCCCGGTCCGGGCGTTGATGAGCCGGGTTTTCCCGGTGCTTTTCTCGGTGCGGGAACGCTCGATTCGCCAAAACTGCTGATCCAGCTCAAACTCTAAACTTCCGGCCATGGGCGCTCCGCTCCAAGGGAAATAGTCTTTCAGCCGTTTGGCCTCGTAGCCGTAAAACATATAATAAATGAAGTGAACCAAGGTGGTTTTTCCGAACTCATTGGCTCGGCAGATACGGTTCAGCCCTTTTTCGGGCTCCAGAACGAAGTTTTCCAATCCGCCGAATGAGAGGATCTGAATTTTTGTGATTTTCATCGCTCTGCCCCCCTTAAGGCTTGCAAGCCCAGTTCTAAAGCCCGCTCCAATCCGGGCCGGGCCTCCGGCGGTGCGGCGGCAATCTCTTTCAGGGCTTGGCGCAGAAAAGCCCCTTGCAGAGTGTTTTGCTGTTGCAAAAGGGCCGGATCCTCCGGCCGCAGGCCCAGCCGGCAGTTATTTTTGATCTCCCGGCCGTGGCGATTTTTGTAACTTTCTGCAATGGGTGCAGGATCCACCGGCAAGCATCCGCTTAAAACCAAGCGGGCCAGAAGTTTCACCGGCTTTTCGCCCAAAAGCAGCGTTTCCGGGATGGATAAAACTTCCAAACGGTGGGTGATCTCTTCCTCCGATCGGCAATCGGAAAGATCCACAGGATATTCCATCAAAACTTGCTCTGCCACTGCCAGCGGCCGGGCCGAAATACTGCTGATTCCATCGGTTTCCAGGATCCAGGCATATTTTTCACCGGTTTCATCCCAGCCCCGACCTTGGGGCGTGCCGGGCACCAACAGGCGGCAACCGCCCAACTGGCGGCTTTCGGTTTTATGGATATGGCCTAAAAGCAAAAGGTTCAGCCCGCTTTCGGCCAGTTCTTCGGCAGAGATCGGCTGAAATTCCCCACCGCCGAATTGGCCGTGGAACACGCCGATGCTGAGCCCGGCCGGTGCTTTGAGGCCGGCCAGGGGCGATTGGGAATTCTGCCGGCGGGCAGAAGAACGCCCCACCAGCGTGAGCCCCTGCACGGAATAAGCGGCCCCCTCGGTGGGAAATAGCCTTACCCGCTCCGGCAGTTGCCGGTAGAGGGCGGTTTCTTCCAAGGGATCGTGGTTGCCGGTTGCCAAAAAGATGGGGCAACCGGGTTGCGCCAACAGTTCTTTCAGCCGTTGGGCTATTTCACGTTGGGGATAGGGGGAATCCAGAAGATCTCCCGCAATCAGGATGGCGGCACATTCTTCCCGGCGGGCGCCTTCCAGAATCCGCTCCAGAAGAGCCAGTTCCTCCGGGCCTTTTATATGAAGATCGGCGGTTGCCAATAGTTTCATTTCCATTCACCTCGTTTTTTTCCTACCTTTATTTTAAAAGGTTTCCCGGAAGGTGTCAATCGTTACTTTTAGCAAAATATTTTTGAAAAATGCAAAAGATTTCACAAAGTGTGGAAAAAAAGCCACATAAAATAGTATGAAAATTTCAATTTTTATATTAAAATAGAACTATATAATGGTGAGATATCACCAAAATGTGTTGTTTAAATAATTTTTTGAGGAGGAACTGTTTATGTTCACGAAAAAAACACGCATCTTATCTGCGTTGGTAACCGTCTGCATGCTGATTAGTATGCTGGCTTGCTTTGTGGTTCCTGCTGTTGCAGAAGTAACGCAGGTTCCCACCAACGGGATGACAGACCTGAATACGATAACGGTATATCCTGGTGCGGAAGCTGTAAAGGGAACAAATTACGTTATCACCGACATTCAAGGTATGAAAAATCTTTCCGACATAAGTCAAACGAAGACCAACAGCTGGGTGGGTGCAACCATTTACCTTGGTGCTGATATCGATATGGGTTGGTACGCCGGCGAAGACGGCAAAGGCTATAAGGGTATCGGCA